>QMOP01000071.1 GCA_003650255.1 Caldisericota bacterium | reverse complement strand
GCATTTGGGACACATTACATCTCACCGAAAACTCCTATAAGTTTGGTAGCAAAAGACCCAATGGTTGAGCAGGTAGCAAGTGGTGTAAAATATATAGAATACAGAATAATAACAAGCACAACAGATGAAAAAGAGTTTACAATTTATACAGGTAGTTTTACAATACAGGATGCCTGCCTGCCGAACAGGCAGGAAGGGATGCAGATAATAGAATACAGAAGCATAGACAATGTTGAAAACACTGAAGAAACAAAGACATACACAGTGTTTGTGACAGTAATTCCTGATTATGCAATGATAGGGATAGAAGAGATAAAGATAAATGGCAAGGCACAGGTAAGTGGAGATATAAGGAGTAATGGAGAGATTGAGATAAATGGGAAGGCAATTGTTGAGGGAGATGTTTATTGCAAAAAGCTTGATATAAATGGAAAAGCAGAGGTTAAAGGTGAGATAATAGAGAATGCAGTAAAGATAAGTTCATATCCAATTAAACTTGAACCAATAACCGATTATGTAATCAAAAACAATGATAACAATAAAATACCACTGACAGGGAAAGGGAAAGAAGCTCTTGATGAAGAATTGAAATTTAAAATCTCAGACAGGGATACAATAACTTTATCAACAGGGGTATATTATTTTACAGAGATTGAGATAACAGGGCAGTCGCAGGTAAATATAAGAGGAAATGTTAATATTCTCTGCAGAGGAGAAGTAAAGGTTTCAGGAGGAAGTGTATTTAATTTAGATGGAGATGTTTATAATCTGATAATTTTTGTTGATAAAGAAAGGGAAGAAGAGGAAGAAGAGATAGAAGCAGGAGAGATAGAAGTTGATGGAGAAAGTTTCTTTAAAGGGATTGTTTATGCTCCGTATTCAGAGGCAAAGGTAAATGGAAAAAGTGGAGCAACAGGAAGTTTCTTTGGATTGGAAGCAGAAGTTAATGGTCAGGCACAGGTAAATATTAAGGAGGAAAAGAGAGTGGGGTTTGGAGTAGTTTCATGGAGTGAGAATTTAAGAGTTCAGGAGTTTAAATTAGAAGAAGTTTATGTTTATCCAAATCCAGCAAAAGGAGGAAAATATCCAACATTCCATATAGAACTTTCAGAAGTAGCAGACAAAATTGAGATAAAAATATATAATATAGCAGGAGAGCTTATTGAGAGGATAGAAATGACAGAGCCAGTTTCAGGTGAAGTTTATGAGTATGAATGGAATATAGATAAAATAGCAAGTGGAGTATATCTTTACTTAATCAGAGCACATAAAGATGGAAAACGGGTTATGACATTGAGGAAGATGGCAATAATAAAGTAGGGGGAACAGTGAACAGAAAGAGGAATGTTTACTTTTAATGATGATAACAAGGAGGAGTAAATGGTTAGAATTCTCTTGATGGCTTTTCTTTTTTCAAGTTTTCTTTTTTCTCAGGATGAATCTCCTGTTGCTGTTCTTGATGATTTCAGTGGAAGGGTTCTTGTTTATGTATCAAAGGATAAGAAATGGGTAGGTGCAAAAAAGGGAATGGAACTTTCTGAAAATGATTCAATAAATACATACGATGGAAATGCAACAATTTTTCTTATTGATGGAAGCAAAATTTTTATAAAGGAGAATTCAATTTTGAGTTTAAGAACAATTACAGGAGGAAAAAAAGAGTTTGACCTTTTTATAGGTAAGGTAAGGGCAAAGGTGAAGGAACTCCTTCCTGGTGCTAAATTTATAATTTACACTCCTCAGGCAGTATGCAGTGTTAGGGGAACAGATTTTGAGGTTGAGGTTTTTGAAGATGAAAAGACAAAGGTTAAGGTTTATGATGGGATTGTTGGGGTTATGGATTCTGAAGGATTGGGAAAGGAGGTTCTTGTTAAGAAAGGAGAGGAGACACTTGTTGTAAGAGGAAAACCTGCATTTCCAGCAAAACCAATAGAGGAGAAAATTGAGAAGAAACCTGAAAAGAAAAAGGTTGAAAAAAAAGAGGTTGAAAAAGAGGTTGTTGAGGTTCCAGAGTTTGAAGAAAAGAAAGAGGAAAAGCCTGAAAAAGAAAGAAAACCATCCAGAGCAAAGGCATTTAAGATGTATGGAAATCTTGGAGCAGTTGCTTTGACAGACCCTGAAACAGGAGAAACAAAAGTATATTACCAGTTGAGTTTGCTGCCAGAGTTTAGAATTGGAAAACTTGGTATAGGACTTGACCTTGTTTTTTATTTTGATGAGAACAACAATTTGAGAAAAGGTGATTGGACATGGAAGAAAGCATGGGAGAAGATTGCATATATAAGATGGGGAGAAAAGTATAAGGATCCACTTTATTTACTTCTTGGTAGATTCACAAGGCCAGTTAGTATTGGTAATGGATTTATTGTAAATAATTATTCAAATATGATTCAGTATCCTGAGGTAAAGAGGCTTGGATTTGAGTTTACACTTGACAGAAACTCCTGGGGAATTGAGGGTATGATTTCTGATATTTCAACTGCTCATAAATTAAGGGATTTAAAGAGTTCTGGTTTCTGGGCTGGAAGAATTTATTTTAGACCCCTTATAAATACAGGAGTTCCTCTTTTAAATAAACTTGTTCTTGGTGGAACATACGCAACTGACATTGAACCTGATGGAATTATTGATGAAAAGGATGATAGTGTATCTCTTTATGGAGTTGATGCAGGAATTCCTGTTTTAAATACAGCACTACTTAGAATAAATCTTTTTTCTGATTTTGCAATGATGGATTTAGGAGACAATTATATAGAGGATCCAAATCTTAACATAGTTGATAAAGGAAAAGGATTTGTTTACGGAATAGGCGGAAATATTTTATTTTTAAAGTATAAGTTTGAGTACAGAACAATAGAAAACAATTTTATTCCAGGTTATTTTGACACATATTATGACATAGATAGATACAGATACTACTCTGAAATTAAATCAACCACAACAAAAGCAGCATCATATCTTGATGGAAAGACGAGAGAACCAATCCTTAAAGGGCCACTTTTTAGAGCAGGTTTTAATCTTATGAATGGTATGATTACATTTTCTGCAACATATGAAAATTACAATGTAAAACCAGATGACCCTTATTATCCTCATTTATATGCTATAGCCAAAGTAGATAAAAGGGTTCTACTTAATCAATATCAGGTTGAATTCATATATGATAAAAGAAATATTCACACATGGAAGGACCTTTCAAGGATTAAAGGACCAAACACTGTTATGATTACAAAGATTGGTTATAGTGTTGCTGATAATGTTATGATATTTATGGTTTATAGGCAGACATTTGATAGTTCAGGGAATCCACAAAAGACAACAACAATTGAGACAAAATTGAGTTTTTAAGAGGAGGATATAAGAGATGATTTTACTTATTTTTCTTCTGTTTTCACTTTATTCTTTTGAGGAACCATGTTCCAGTGAGGAGGATGTTGTTAAAACAGATACTCTTCTCTGGCAACAGGAGGATACAGGGCTTGAAATAGAAGAGTTACCTGAGAATCATTCGTCTGCTGGAATTGATGTAATAATTTCTGAGAAAACAAAAGTTATGTCAATTCCGTTATCTTATAGATTTTCAAAAAGAGTATCAGTTGAGATTGGAATTCCTTATGTTAGAAAAAAGTTTGAAAGGTGGGATGGAACTGAGTATATTAATTCAGGGATAGGAGATATTTCATTGCTTGGAAGGTATGAGTTAGGAGAAGAAGAAAGGTTAAAAAACATTTTTTCTTTTATATTTAAATTTCCAACAGGAGATGAGGGAAAAGGAATTGGGACTGGTTCATTTGATTTTGGCCTTTTTCTTGTTGGAATAAAAAGGGTTGGAGTATACAGATTTTTTGTAAATACTGGATACAGAGTAAATGGGGTTGATAAGGATGATTCTTTGGAAACAGATTATGGTGATGTTTTTACTTTTTTAATTGGAGGTGAATATTTTTTCAAAGAGGATTTAAGACCGTTTGTAAAATTTAGATTTGTGAATAATTTTGAATCAAAAAGAAGTAGTTTAGGATATACATGGGGTCTTTGGGATGATGTTAAGATTGGCGATATTATAGTTGGTTTGAGATTGAAGTTGTTTAACCTGATAGGATTTTCTCTTGGAATAGAGATTCCGGTTTTTACAGAATATAATGAGAATATTTCCAGTCCAGAAGAAAGAAAACCAGTTATGAGTATTAAAGGATATAAAACTTTATAATGAAAGCGGTTGTTCTTGCAGGTGGATTTGGAACCCGCCTTAGGCCTTTAACTATAGAATTTCCAAAACCAATGGCACTTGTTGGAAATGCTCCTATGATGGAGCATGTTTTAGGTTTATTAAAGGAGGTTGATGTTGATGATGTGTATGTTATGCTTTATTACCAGCCAGAAGTTATAAAAGGTTATTTTGGAGAGAAAAAATATGGTTTGAAGTTAAATTACATTCTTCCTCAAAAAGACCTTGGAACATGTGGATGTGTTAAATTTATTGAGGATAAACTTAATGAAACTTTTATTGTTTTAAGTGGCGATGTTTTAACTGATTTTGATTTAAAAAAGGCATATGAATTCCACAAGAAAAAGAAATCAAAAGCAACAATTGTTCTAACAAGGGTTTCAAATCCTCTTTCTTTTGGAATTGTTATAACTGATGAGGATGGTAGAATTGTAAGATTTCTTGAAAAACCAACATGGGGTGAGGTTTTTTCAGACACAATAAATACAGGAATATACATTTTAGAGCCAGATGTTCTTCGTTTTGTTCCAAAAGATACAGATTTTGATTTTTCAAAGGATTTATATCCATTATTACTAAAAAATAAGGTTCCAATTTATGGATGTATTCTTGATGGATACTGGAAGGATGTGGGAAATTTGAGGCAGTATCTTGAGTCAAATCTTGATTTTGTGAATGGGAAGATAAGGATAAAAGGAAAAGGTAAATTTGTTGGAAATAGTTTCTTTGGTGAAAATGTAAAAATTGGTAAAGGCGTTAAGATTGATAATTCAGTTATAGGAGATGGAGTTAAGATAGGGGATAGTGCAGTAATTAAAGATTCAGTTATATATCCATCTGTAGAAATTGAAAGAAAAGTAAAGATAACAAGAGCAGTCCTTTCATATAGGGTGAAGGTTGGAGAATTGGTAGAAGTAAAAAATGGATCGGTTATTTCAGATAATTGCATAATAGGAAGAAGAGCGGTAATTGGTGAGAATGTTAAAATCTGGCCTGATAAGGTTGTTGATGAGGATTCAATTTTAACAACTTCACTTATCTGGAGAGACAGGTGGCAGAATAAACTTTTTGGAAATTTTGGAATAACAGGCCTTATAAATAAAGAGATAACTCCTGAGTTTGCAACAAAACTTGGAGCAAGTATTGGAGCATATCTTGGAGAGGGAAGTTATGTTTTAACCTCCCGTGATGCTCATCAATCATCAAGAATGATAAAAAGAGCAATAATAAATGGACTTATTTCTGTTGGAGTAAAAGTTGGAGATATGAGGGTTTCTCCAATTCCTGTTGTAAGGTATGAAATAGGAAAGGAGCAGGAAGCAGGTGGAATACATGTTAGAAGAAGTCCTTTTGATGGAAGAGTTGTTGATATTTTGATTTTTAATAATACTGGTGGAAATATTTCTGCAAGACAGGAGAAATCAATAGAACAGTTGTTTTTTAGAGAGGATTTTGTAAGGGTATCTCCTGATAAAGTTGGGCATATTGTTATTCCACCAAGAGCATATGACTACTATGTTGATGGATTTCTTCACAACATTGATGTTGAGAGTATAAGGAAGAGAAGATTTAAGATTGTTCTTGATTACTCATTTTCACCTGCAAGTATAATTTTCCCTCAGATACTTGGGAAATTAAATATTGAGGTTATTGCACTTAATTCACATATTGATCCTGAGAAGACAAGTAGATTAAGAGAAGAGTATAACAGTGCAGTAAAAAATCTTTCCTCAATAATAAAAACAGTCAAAGCGGATATTGGTTTCATGCTTGATAATGGAGCAGAAAAAATAATGATTTTTGATGAAAGGGGAAGGGTCATTTCAGGAGAGAAAGCACTTTATACTGTTATTAAACTTATGTCTTTAGAGAAAAAAGGGAAGGTTGTTGTTCCTGTAAATGCGATTAAAGAGATTGAAGGAATTTCAGGAATAAAGGTTGAATACTCTCCTGTTCATCCAAGATCAATTATGGAGTATGCAAAGAAAGAGGATGTGATTTTTGCAGGAGACAATCGCGGTGGATACATATTTACTGAGTTTCAACCAAATTATGATGCAATGTTTGCAATAGGAAAAATACTTGAGATAATGTCAAAAAATGAAATAAAGATTTCAGATATTGTAAAGGAAATTCCTGAATATAAATTATTGTTTTCAAAGGTTTCTTGTCCAAATGAAGCAAAGGGTATGATTATGAGAAAATTGATGGAATTTGGAAAAAAGAAAAGGATAGTTCTTATAGATGGAGTAAAGTTTCTTTTTAAAAGTTCCTGGGTTTTAGCAATTCCTGACCAGGATACTTCTTTTATAAATATCTGGGTTGAAGCAAAAAGTAATAATGAGGCAAAGAGAATAATTGAGAATTTTGAAAAAAGAATTAAGAATTGGCTAAAAGGAATATAGCAGAATTAATTTATTTTATAATTCCATTAATATTTTTGCCTATTTTTAAGGATAATTTCCTTATAAAAG
>QMOP01000070.1 GCA_003650255.1 Caldisericota bacterium | reverse complement strand
TTAAAAGAAAAAGTTACTGATATTTCCAGATTTATCTCTTATCTTTATTATGGAGTATAGAATAATTTTACTTTCATATTTGAGCAAATGGGAAAATATTGTAGAATATTAAAATGGGTAAAAAAGAGATTATTTCAAGAATAGAGGAGTTAAAGAAGAAAAGGAATGCGGTAATACTTGTTCATAATTATCAACTTCCAGAAGTTCAGGATATTGCTGATTTTCTTGGAGATTCGCTTGAATTGAGTATAAAAGCATCAAAGGTAGATGCAGATGTGATTGTTTTCTGTGGAGTTTATTTTATGGCAGAGACAGCAAAGATTCTTTCGCCAGAGAAAAAGGTTATAATTCCTGATAAAAATGCTACATGTCCGATGGCAATGATGATAGCCGAGGATGACTTAAGAAATTTGAGGAAGGAATATAAAGATTCAGTTTTTGTTGCCTATGTTAATACAAGGGCATGGACAAAAGCACTTGTTGATATATGCTGTACCTCTGCTAATGCTACAAAAGTTGTAAATTCAATAGAAGAGAATAGAAAAATTGTATTTATTCCTGATAAATACTTGGGTGATTATGCTATGAGGAAGACAGGAAGAGATATGATTTTGTGGAATGGATACTGTCCAACACATGTTTTGATTACGGAGAAGGATATAATGGATAAAAAGAATAAGTTTAAAGATGCAGTTGTTATGTGTCATCCTGAATGTACTCCACCTGTAATAGATATATCAGATGAGGTTCTTTCCACAAGTGGAATGGTGAAGTTTGCGAAAGAGAGTAAAGAGAAGGTGTTTATAGTTGGAACAGAGGTTGGACTTAATCACAGGTTGAAAAAGGAAAATCCAGAAAAAATTTTTATTCCAGCAACCGAAAGAGCAATATGTCCAAATATGAAGAGAATAACACTTGAAAAGGTTTTATGGGCTTTAGAGGATTTAAAATATGAAGTTGAGATTTCCGAAGATATAAGAAGGAAAGCATTTAATTCAGTAAAGAGGATGACGGAAATTGTTTGACAAAAATCAAATTGACAAAAAAGGGTTAAGAAACTATAATTTTAATCAGAAAATTATGATTGTAATTTTAATACTTTTTTTCCATTCTTCTCTTAAAGGGGCTGTTAAAATTACAAGTATTGTAGATTCTGTTGATGGTTCAGGAACATCAATTGCTTTAAGAAGTGATGGAACCCCAACTATTGCTTATCATTATGCTACGAATAGTTATTTACGTTATGCAGAATACAACGGAACAAGTTTTAGTGTTTATAGTATAACAGATAACTGTTCAGGAGCGGTTTCTCATGCTATAGATAATAATGATATTTCTTATATTTCTTTCATTCCGTCTCTTACATATGGACTTTACTGTGCAAGTGGCACTCCTTCAATTGGTTGGAGTTTTACTTATCTTGATTCTTTAACTCCTGTTAACGAAACAAGTATTGCAATAAATCCTACAAATGGCTATCCTGCTATTGCATATCATGACTCTTCTATTAGTCAACAACTTAAATATGTTTATTATGATGGTATAAGTTGGATAATAAATACAGTGGATAATTACAGTATCAGTGGAAGTTCTGTTCTTGGATGTGTTTCTCTTACGTTTTCAGATGCAGGAGTCGCACATATTTCATATTATGTTGATTATGGAACGTATAATGCTTTAAAACATGCCTGGGATGTAGGTGGTGGAAGTTGGGATAGAGAGATAGTGGAAAGTAATATTTATATCGATAATACTTCGATAAAAATGGATAATGATGGTTCCATACATATTGCCTATACTGATACAACTCCCTCTGCTCAGATAAAATATGCTAAAAAAGTAGGAGGTTTATGGGAGTATCAGTTAATAGAGGAATCCGAGAGTAGTTTTGTTTCAATAACTCTTAATAGTAAAAATTACCCTTTACTTGCTTATGGTTATTATAACAGTGGAAGTTCTTATTATGAACTATGTCATGCCTTCTGGAATGGAGTTTCATGGGGGAAAGTTCATCTTGAAAGTAGTTCATTTGATCGTGGGTATGGAACTTCTATAGAGATTGACCAAAATGGGGTTTTACATATTGCATCTCGAGATGGCAGTGGGTATGTTTATCACACAAGATATTATGATGATGCTATGGAACCGAATGATGATTTTGGTTCTTCTTGGGAAATTCCAATAGATACAACTGTTTATGCTTTTATTTGGTCATCAGTTGATGTTGATTACTATAAATTTTATACCACGAGGATTGGGACAGTAACAATAAATTTAAGTAGTTTACCTTTTAATTATGAGTTATATCTTTATGATATTAATTATTCAACATTAGCAGTTAGTACAAACAGTGGTTCAATAAGTGAAAGTATAAATCAGTATTTATCTACTCCTTCAACCTACTATATAAGGATAATTGGCTATAATGGGATTTATTCTTCTACAGATACATATACTCTTTCCCTCTCATTTTCTATAGGAAATACTAATCCTTCACTTGAGTGGGCTAATTTTACAGGATATGGAGATGAGAATGATGGAATAGAACCTGATGAAGGAGTAAGCACAACAACTTTCAGTTATAAAATTACTTATAAAGATTCTGATAATGATCCACCCTATACAGGTTATCCTATTCTCCATATTTACAAAGGAGGGGTTGAAATAAGTTCTGAAACAATGAGTTTTCACTCATGGGTTGGATCAACTGGTGATTATACTCAAGGAGCAGTTTATGTTTATAATGTTACAAATATGTCAACAGGAACTGATTATGGATACTATTTTGAGGCAGTGGATTACTATGGTGCTTATGCCACAACAACTTTTAAAAGTGGACCTATGGTTTTAAGTACCTCCACAGAAAAAACAGAGGATCCCTATTATGAACTAAATGATGATTTTTCTTCTGCTTATCTAATAAGTGTTGATACAACAATTTATGCTTATATATGGGATTCAAATGATGTTGATTATTATAAGTTTTATACTATAATAGAAGGAACAGTCACAATAAATCTTACAAGTTTACCTTTTGATTACGAGTTATATTTATTTGATGTTAACTTTTCAACTCTTGATTATTCTAATTCAGGTGGTGCCTCGGATGAACAGATTCAGAGATATCTTTCAGTTCCATCCACATATTATATAAAAGTATTTGGATTTAATAGTGCTTACTCTTCAACAGATACCTATTCTCTTTCTGTTTCTTTTTCAAGTAAAACAATTTTAAAGGAACCTGTTCTTGAATGGGTTGGGACAGGAGTTTATACCTCAAGAGGAGTTGATTATCTTATTGGTTCAAACACAATGACATATACATTTAAGGTTAAATATAAAAATCCTGAGGGAAGTTCTCCTTCGTATGTTGACCTTTATCTTGAAAGGGATGGTTATTTTTATAATTCTTATACAATGAATTTTGAAAGTGGAGATTACTCTACTGGCGCGATTTTTTATTATTCAATAAATTTATATGATACAGGAAGTTATAGATACTATTTTAAATCAGAGGATATAAATGGAAATGTAGCAACAGGAACACCAACTGTATATCAGACAGGTCCAACTATTTATTATTCAAATCTTTCATTTTATGGATATGTTATAGATGGAAACACTAATAATGGTATTGGTAATATTGAGGTGAAACTGTTTAAGAATGGAGTTGAGATTTCAAATTATTATACTTTATCTGATGGATATTATGATTTTTCTCTTGAATTTATTCCAAGCGGTTATTATGAGATAAAATGTTATGAACCTGTTTATGATTTTTATCCAGAATACTATAGAATTACAACTTCTTCTTTTTCTTCATCAAGTGTTCAGAAAGATTTTACAGGTTATAGAAGTGTTTCAGATGCTTTTATTCTTTCTGGATATGTATATACACCTGATTATTTGGTTATCAGTGATATTGAGGTAAGAGCAGTTGATGAATATGGAACAGTATATTCTACAAGAACAGATGTAAATGGTTTTTATAGATTAATCTTACCAGCATACTATTCTTATGAAATAAAACCAGTTCCAGATGTCCCTTATTATGATTTTTATCCTTATCACTATTATGCAGATAGAGATGTAAATTTTGATTTTACATCTCAATGGATAAACTATCCAGAACCAGGGGGAACAAATATCAGTAATAATATTATAAGAAAAGGAAGTGGAGAGAATATGATAATAAGAGTAAATACAGGAGGATGGGCTGGAGATGTAAAAATAAAAGTTTATAACCTTGCTGGAAAAATTGTGAAAGAGTGGACAGAGTTTGTTGATTCTTCAAGAACATCTATTTACTGGGATGGAAAAGGAGAATATGAAAAGTATCTTCCTCATGGAGTTTATTATATTGTTATAGAAGGAGAGGGTATTAAGCAAAGAACAATTCCTGTTATTATAAGAGGAAAATGATTCTTATTTTGATATTTATTTTATTTTCTTTTTCATACAACCAGGCAGCACTTTATCTTCTTTACTCAAACTCAACAAAAGCAAGTGGAATGGGAATAAGAATTGCAGATTATGAGAATGTAGATTCATTCTGGAATCCTGCATCCCTTTCGTTTAAAGATTATAGAGTAATCTCATTTTCAAATGGAAATAAAGCAGATGGAATGACACCCTCACTTAATCTTTTTTATCCTTCAAGGAGGTTCTCTTTTGGTTTTAGAGTATGGGGATATGAGGTCAGTGATATAGAGATATTTGACTACTGGGGAAATCACATTGGCAGTGTGATTTATGGAGGAGAAGTTGTATCAGTTGCTGGTAGTTTTAAGATTTTCAGAAATTTTGCTTCAGGATTTACTTTAAACAGAATAAAAGATTATCTCAGGGGTTCTGGAATAGAACTTAATGAGGAGTACATTGCAAATTTTTTAAATATTTCATTTTTATGGAAATTAAAAAAATTGGAGTTTTCTCTTTGTCTTTTTAATATTGGAGAGGCAGAGTTTAGGGATATTGGTGAGACAATTATATCCGGTGGAGTTTTTGGTTTAACTTATAGAACAGGAAAGTGGAGTTTTTCTTTTGAAAGTGGAGGTTATGGAGATGAGAACTCAAGTATTGTTGGATTTGGTCTTCAATATAAAATTCATCCTTCATTTATTTTAAGAGGAGGTATCAAAAAGTTAAATGACGAGGGTTCTCCATGTTTTGGATTTACCTATATTTATAAATCAATTGAAGTAGATTTTTCATTTCAGGCATATGATGTATTTGACAATTCAGCACTTCTTGGAATTGGTTATAGATGGGGAATTGAGAAAAAGAGAAGGATTGAAAGGAAACCTGTTATGAAGAGACCTGTTGAAAGAAAAATAGAGATTAAAGAATTAAAGAAAGGAGAGAAAATAAATATTGCGGTTCTTGATTTTGAAGCAAGACCACCAATTTCTCCTGCAGAGGCAAGATTTATATCTGATTTCTTTAGAGCGGACCTTGTGAGATCACCACTACTTTCTCTTGTTGATAGAAACAATATGGAGAAAATATTTGCTGAACAGGGACTTCAACAAACTGGTTGTACAACAACTGAATGTGCTGTTCAACTTGGTAAGGTTCTTAATGTAAGATATATAATAACCGGATCATGTGGAAAACTTCTTAATAAATATGTAATAACAATGAATGTGATAAGTGTAGAGACAGCACAGATTATATATTCTGATGATGTGAGTGTTGATAATCCAGATTTACTAAGGGATACTGTAAGGGAAATGGTTGAAAGATTCTTAGAGTCAATTAAATAAATTGGTGAAGTTCAGGTTTTTCCTTTTTGTTCTTTTCTTTTTCACAAATTTAATTTTCTCAAAAGAAAATTTTTATATAGGTGATACTGGATGGGATTTTGGAGAAGTTCTTAAAGGAACGGTCTTAGATCACAATCTTTTGATTGGAAATAGAGGAAAAAAGGAAATTAAGGTTTTTTTGAGGTCCGGTTGTCCCTGTATAAAACTTTTAGAAAATAAAGTTAAACTTAAAGAGGGAAAGGAAAAGAACATAAAAATTATTCTTAATACAGAAAATGAAAAAGGGGTGTTTCATAAAAATATTTACATACATGTCCCTGATTCGGATTTTGGTGTTGTATCCTATCCTGTAGAAGGATTTGTGTATGAAAAAGTTAAGATTTTACTTTTTTATGAACCGGGCTGTAAAGGGTGTGAGAAGATTGAAGAAAAAATAAATAAGATTTCAAAAAAGTATGAATTGATTCTTGAAAAATATAGGATTGATAAAAAAGAAAATTTTGAAAAATTGCTTGAACTTGAAAGTAAACTTGAAAAAAGAGTTTCTGGATTTCCAGTGCTTTGTGTAAATGGTAGATTTTATACAGGGAAAAATATTGATAGGTTTCTTAATGGACTTGAAAAAGGAGTTTTAATAAAGGAGTTTAAAGAAAAGGAATGGAAATGGTCATTTTTCCCATTTATAGGAGCCGCTTTACTTGATGGGATAAATCCATGTGCCTTTTCTGTTATTATAATTATGATAACATATCTTTCTCTTTTTGGCAGGAACAAAAATTTCATTCTTATTTCTGGAATACTTTATACTTTTGGCGTATTTATAACATACTTTTTATTCGGGCTTGGCCTTTTGAGGTTCTTAAAGGAATTGTCTAGTGTTGAGATTTTAAGAAGGATTTTATTTCTTGTTTTTGGAATTTTGTCTTTTTTTCTTATGGT
>QMOP01000069.1 GCA_003650255.1 Caldisericota bacterium | reverse complement strand
TTCTTGTTGTTTTAATTCTCTTGTTTTTGGTTCTTTCTAAAAAGAAGAAAAAAGTAAGAGTAAGGAAGATTCAACAGGAAAAGGTAGAGGTAAAAAAGGAGGAAAAAATAATGGAGGTTGATGGGATTCCTGTTTTTGGAAAACCACAAAAGATTGAAAAGATAGATGCAGATGGTGTTATAACAAGAATTTATAATGTAGAGAGAAATCTGAATGAAGTTCAGATGTTTTATCAAAAGAGAATGTCAGAGAAAGGATATCTTGTTGAGAAAGCACTTAAAACAAATGGAAAGATTATTAAGTTTGCTAAAGGAGGAAAAGAGGTTGTTATAAATCTCATTCCCTTAAATAGTAATAAAACCTGTGTTTTAATATCCCATAAGTGAAGGAGGAAAAATGATGAGAATTGTTGCAATGTTTTCTCTTCTTGCAATTCTTGCAAGTTGTGCTGGACCAAAACAGCCAGTTGTTGGAAGTCAGAGAGTTGTTGAGAGAAGTGCGGAGAAAAGACCTGAATGGATTACAGTTCCTTATTTTGAGGACAATGAGATTATGTATTTTTCAGGTGGAGTTAGAGGTGTTGCTGACTATGCTCTCGGTTTAAGACAGGCAAAGGCAGAGGCAGTAAAAAATATCGCTGAAAGTATTGCAGCAAAAGTAAGAACAGAGTTCACACAGGCAGCAAGAGGAGCAAATCTTGATGAAGAAGATATTGGAAGGTTTGTTCAGGATGGAATAGCAATGATTACAGACAATATCAATATTCAGGGAATGCTTCCAGCAGAAACATATTATGAAAAGATTGAGCAGGTTACAGATTATGGAGTTAAATATTTCTATGACTGCTATGCTTTATATCAGCTTCCAAGAAAGGATTATGAACTTGCAAGGAAGAGAGCGCTTGAGGATATGGCAAAGAAGTATAGAGAGGAGAATAACAAGAAAGCAGAAGAAGCAGCATTAAAACTACTTGAGAAAATGGAATAAAAGAAATTTTTATAGATTATAAGTAAATTTGATGCTTTTATTTCTTCTAATAAATATCCTTTTGTATTCTCAAGAATTGGTTGAAGAAGCAATAATAACAGATATTAAAGGAGTTGTAGAGGTATTAAGAGTAAATACAACTTACTGGCAAAGGATAGAGAAGGATGATTTTCTTTATATAGGTGATATTGTAAGAACCGGTAAAGATGGAAGTGCTGAAATAGTTTTTTCAGATGGAAATATTGTGGAACTTACTCCTTTCTCAAAATTGAAAATAGAAAAAATTGATGTGGAAAAAGGAGAAAAGCTTGAACTTGAAATAGGAGGGGTTTTAATAAAGGTTGAAAAAGGAAAGGGATTTGAAATAAAAACAAGACATGCTGTATGTGCTGTAAGAGGGACTGAATTTGCTGTGAGTGTAAGTAAAGAGAACACACATGTTGGGGTTTTCAGTGGAAAGATTCTTTTAAGACATTATGATGCAAAAGGAAGGCTTGCTAAAAGAGCATTGGTATTAAGAAAGAATTATGAGACACTTGTGAGAATGTATCTTCCTCCTTCAAGACCGAAGAGGCTTGGAAGGAGGATGAGGTTTTTAAAGGAGAGAATGAAGAGATTGAGAAAAAGGGCAAAGATTTTGAGAGAGAGGATGAAAAGGAGATTTAAGGAAAGGGTGAAATTAAAGAGGAAAAGAGCAATAAAAAGACAAAAGATAAAAAGAAAAAGAGTTAAGGAGTATATGAGAAAAAGAAGAAGGAGATAATTGTATCTTTTAATAGTATTTGTACTTATAATTTATTCAAAACCATACTGGATTAATAATCCTCCAACTGAGAAGTATTATCTTTATTTTATAGGTGTTGCTGAAACAGATAAACCCTCTTCAAAAACAAGGAGAGAAGCATTTCTTAATGCATTTGAAAAGGTTAAGTCCTATTTTAAAAAAGATGTAAAGAGGCAGGATCTTTATATTGTTAAAGAGTACTACGATAAAAAAGAAAAAAAACTATATCTTCTTACTAAATACTCAATTTATGAGCACTTTAAAAGGTTAAGTGAAAAAGAACTATTAAGAAGGGAGAGGAAGAGAGAGATAGAGGAGAAAAAAAGAAGAGCAATGAGGAAAAAGGAGAGGGGAGAGATTGTTGAGGCATTAAAGATTTACAATGAATTGCAGGTGATGGATATAAAGGATGAAGAGATTTTGTCTGAAATTGATTCAGGAATAAAGGAAATAATCTCAGGAATAAGGTTTAAGGTTTATCCATATAAAAGTTTTGTTACAATAAAGGAGGAGAAGCCAATTGAGTTTAGGTTAAAAATTTTTTATGAGGATGAAATGTATCCAGTAAAAGGATCAAAATTAAAGGTATCTTTTGTAAAAGGTTCTGGTTGGTTGGAAAATACCACATATACAACAGATAAAAAAGGAGAGGTTTTAGTGAGAATATTAAGATTTAATTCTCCTGGTGAGAATATTTTAAAATTGAAGTTAGAGGATATTCCAGAGGCATTTGGAGAAATTTCAAAAGAGATAAAGTTCAGTGTTACAGGGGAAAGGATTGTTCTTACAAAGAAGGTTTATTCTTTAAATAAGGGAGAAAGGAAACAGGATTACTTTTTACTTCTTGAAGAGGGAACTCCTCTTGGAACATTAAGATTTGAAGCAAATCTTGGATTAACTCTTTCAATGGGTTTTACTCTTTATAGTGAGAGTGCTGAGATGTATGAGGTTACAGAGAGAGTTGAAGTAAGGGGGATAGAAATAAAGGAAAAGAAGGAGGAAAGTTTAAAGATTAAACCAGAGGAGGGTTTGGAAAAGAAAGAGTTTAATTTAGAAATCCCACCACTTCTTATAAAGGTTGAAATTGAAGATTATAAAGTTTCAAAAGTAAGATATCCGGGCAGAGGAGAGATTCTTATATTTGACAATGTTACCTTTTTAATTTCACTCCACTATCTTTAGACCCAGATCAGTTTTTTTACTTTTTCAATAACTATTTCTTTGACAGGATATATATGATAGACAAGTTCTTCTGGAGAAAACCACAATTTTATTTCCCTTTCTGCTTCTTCTCTGTTTGCAGAAGCGTGAACAACATTTTCATAAACTCCACTTGTTGTTATTCTTCCATACTGCCCCCTTATTGTATCAGGTGCTGCCTTTTCAGGATTTGTTTCTCCACATAACTGTCTTACCTTTTTTATAGCGTCTTCTCCATGATACACAAGTGCCATCACCTTTTTTCTTTCATGAAGTTCACCCATAATGTACTTTATCAATTCTTCAAAAAATGGCTTATCTTTTAAATGTGCATAATGTTTTTCAGCAAGTTCCCTTGTTACCTTTACTACCTTTGCTCCGGCAATCTCAAGCCGTGTTTCGGATAAGCGGGTAAGTATATTTCCTGTTAGTGATTTTTTCAATCCATCAGGTTTAATAAGAACCAATGTTTGCTCAATCATAAATATTATATAATAAAATTTACCCTTTCTGTCAATAATTTAGTATTGACATCCATTCTTTTTTTGTTATACTTTTTAAAATTTAATTTTTGAAAAGGAGGGTGTATGCCTGTGAGGATTGCAATTAATGGATTTGGAAGAATTGGTAGACTTATTTTCAGAGGGATTTATCTAAGAGAGGAAAAAGATCTTGAAGTTGTTGCTATTAATGATTTAACGGATGCAAAGACACTTGCAACACTCCTTAAATATGATTCAGTTCACAGGGCATTTCCTGGAGAAGTTTCAAATGAGGGAGATTCAATTGTTGTTGATGGTAAAAAAATTAAGGTTACAGCAATTAAAGACCCTGCAGAACTTCCATGGAAGGAGAATGAGATTGATATAGTTGTTGAGTCAACAGGAGTATTCAGAAAGAAAGCAGAATGTGAAAAACATATTCAAGCAGGAGCAAAAAAAGTTTTACTTACAGTTCCTTCAAAGGATGAGGTTGATGCAACTATTGTTCTTGGAGTAAATGATAATATTTTAAAGAAAGAGCACAAAATCATTTCAAATGCCTCATGCACAACAAACTGTCTTGCTCCAATGGTAAAGGTTTTACATGAAAATTTTGGAGTTGAAGAGGGGTTGATGACAACTGTTCATGCATATACAAATGACCAGAGGGTTCTTGACCTTCCACATAAGGATTTGAGAAGAGCAAGAGCATGTGCTATGTCAATAATTCCAACAACAACAGGAGCAGCAAAAGCAGTGGGTAAAATTATTCCGGAATTGAATGGAAAATTAACAGGACTTGCAATGAGGGTTCCTGTTCCAGATGGTTCTGTTACTGATTTTGTTGCAAGATTAAAGAAAAAAGCAACTATTTCTGAAATAAATGAAGCATTTAAGAAAGCAGCAGAAGGAGAATTAAAGGGAATTTTACAGTATTCAGAAGATCCTATTGTTTCATCAGATATTATTGGAAATCCTCATTCCTGCATATTTGATGCTCCTTCAACAATGGTTGTTGGAGAACTTGTAAAAGTAGTTGGATGGTATGATAATGAATGGGGATACTCAATGAGGTGTGTAGAGCTTTTAAAGAAACTTTCGGAGTTGATTTAAGGAGTAAAATGGGAAGAAGGGAGGATGTTCTTCAAAAATTAAATGAGTTACCAGATGCACTCATTGAGGAGGTAATAGACTTTATAGAATTTTTAAAAGTGAAATCTTTAAATGAGAAGTTTGAGTCCACTTTTTTAAGTGAGTCTTCCCTTATGAAGGATTGGCTAAGGCCAGAAGAGGATGAAGCATGGCGAGATTTATAAGAGCGGATGTAGTAGTTGTTCCTTTCCCTTTTTCTGACTTAACAAGGGCAAAAAGAAGACCAGCATTAGTACTTGCAGAATTAGAAGGAGATGATATTATTTTATGCCAGATTACAAGCCAGACAGTAAAAGATAAGTATTCTATATTATTAGAGGATAAAGATTTTATAGCAGGCTCACTTAAAAAGATTAGCAATATTAGACCAAACAGAATTTTTACAGCTGATGAAAGAATTGTTCTTTATAAAGTAGGACAGATTAAAAAAGAAAAAATGAATGAAGTGGTAGGAAAAGTAATAGAGATTTTGAAGGGGGAAGAATGAGGAGTATAAAGGATGCTGATGTTAAAGGAAAAAGGATTTTTGTAAGAGGAGATTTGAATGTTCCTTTAAAAGAGGGTGAGGTTAGGGATAATACAAGAATTGTTGCTCTGCTTCCAACAATAAAATATTTAGTTGAAAATGGATCAAAGGTAATACTTGCTTCTCATCTTGGAAGACCTAAGGGAAAAGTAGTGCCGGAATTAAGTTTAAAGCCAGTTTATGAGGAATTGAAGAAACTTTTACCTTCAACAAATATTTATTTTGTGAATGATTGTGTTGGAGAAGAGGTAAAAAATAAAGTAAATGAATTAAAGGAAGGAGAGATTCTTTTGCTTGAAAATTTAAGGTTTCATCCAGAAGAAGAGAAGAATGATGAAAATTTTGCAAAAGAACTTGCGAGTTTAGCAGATATTTTTGTTCAGGATGCTTTTGGAACTGTTCACAGAGCACATGCATCCACTGTAGGAATTGCAAAATTCCTACCTTCATATGCTGGATTTCTTCTTGAAAAAGAGGTTAAGTTTTTAAGTAAAGTTACAGAAAATCCTGAAAAACCATTTATTGCAATAATTGGTGGAGCAAAGATTTCAACAAAGATTGGTGTTATAGAAAATCTTCTTAAAAAGGTTGATAAACTTTTAATTGGCGGTGCAATGGCTTATACATTTTTAAAGAAAAAAGGGAAAAATATTGGAAAATCCCTCTGTGAGGATGAGTATCTTGAGGTTGCTGGAAAAGTTTTGGATAATGCAGAAGATAAACTCCTTCTTCCATTAGATCATATAGTTACAGATAATATTGATGAACCAAAAAGGATTGAGAATACTCCAGATGAAAATATTCCAGATGATATGATAGGAGTTGATATAGGGACAAAAACAATAAGTGAGTATGCAGAGACTATAAAAGAGGCAAAAACTGTTTTCTGGAATGGTCCACTTGGAGTTTTTGAGAAGGATGAGTTTTCAAAAGGGACAAGGGAGATAGGGAAAATAGTTGCCGAACTTACTGAAAAAGGGACAGTAACTGTTGTCGGTGGAGGAGATTCTGTTGCAGCAGTAAAAAAGGAAAACCTGCAGGATAAAATCTCTCATATATCAACTGGTGGTGGTGCAAGTCTTGAATTTGTTGAGGGCAAAAAACTCCCTGGGCTGGAGGTGCTTGAATAATGCAGACAATTTTGATTATTTTACATGTAATTATTGGAATTTTGCTTATTTTAATAATTCTTCTTCAGATGGGAAGAGGAGCAAGTTTAAGTTCAATTTTTGGTTCAAGTTCTGAATCAATGATAGCAGGTCCAGGAACAGATGTTCTTTTAAAGAAAATTACAGCAGTTCTTGCAATAATATTTGTTATCACCTCCCTTTCCCTCTCTATTTTTTATAAAAGAGGAAGAACAGTTTTTGAAAAGGTTGCTCCTCAAACTAAGAGTAAGTAATGGATAGGGAATGGCTGAAATCCCTGCTTGTAAGAATTAAGTTTTTTTCTCCATTTATTGAAGAGGATATGGATAAAATACTTTCACTTTTTAAAGAGGTTTCTTTCCCAAAGGATACTCTCATTATAAAGCAGGGTTCATATAATGATACACTTTATATAATAAAAGAGGGAAG
>QMOP01000068.1 GCA_003650255.1 Caldisericota bacterium | reverse complement strand
GGATGTATGCTTGCTTGTCCTACTAAAGCCATAAGTGAGGGAAAAAGAGAAGTTGGAGAGATGTTTTTAGGTAAAATAAAAGAAAATCTTTTTTTTAGTTATGCCAGAATGAATGTATCTGAGGCACGTGCTACTCCTCTTATTTCTTATTTAGAAAAGAATTTAAAAAGAGATGTTGATTTTATTATTTTTGATTCTCCTCCTGGAGCAAGTTGTCCAATGGTTGAGGTTGTAAAAGATGCTGATTATGTTATTCTTGTTACTGAACCCACTCCTTTTGGACTTTTTGATTTAAAGATTGCATATGAAGTTGTTAAGGAGATTGGGAAAAAAGCGGGTCTGGTTATAAATAAGAGTGGAGAGAATGATTATATTATTGAAGAGTTTGCTGAAAAAGAGGATATTGATGTAATTTTAAAAATTCCTTTTTCAATGGAATTTGCAAAAGAGTATTCCTCAGGAAGAATTACTTTAGAGTATTTTCTTGATTTAGAGGAGAGGATATTAACCCTGTTTAAAGAAAATGGAAGTGTTTGATAAATTTTATGAAAGATATGATGAGTGGTATGATAAAAATAGAGATGTATTTTTAAAGGAAGTTGAAGTAGTAAAGAAAATTCGGTTTTCTGGTTTTGGTATTGAGATTGGAGTGGGAACTGGAAGGTTCGCACATGCTTTAGGTGTAGAGTATGGAATAGATACATCATTCAATATGCTTTTAAAAGCAAAGGAAAGGGGTATAAAAGTTTTAAATGCTCAGGCAGAGAATATCCCTTTTAAAGATGAAATTTTTGATTTTGCTCTTATTATAGTTACGATATGTTTTGTAAAAAATCCTTTAATGGTTTTGAAAGAGACAAAAAGAATATTGAAGGATAATGGAAAGGTTGTAGTTGGTATTATAGATAAGGAAAGCGTTCTTGGAAAACTCTATCAGAAAAAGGAGAGTCCATTTTATAAAGAAGCAAATTTTTATTCTCCTAAAGATATTTTAATTTTTTTCAAAGAAACAGGTTTTAGTTATGATGAATCTTATCAGTTGTTAATTCCGTATAAGGACGAAATACTTCCTGGTTTTGGTGAGGGAAGTTTTGTCGTTTTATCTGGTATTAAAAAATGAAAGAAGTTCTTGTTATCTCAGGTAAAGGTGGAACGGGTAAAACAACATTAGTTTCATCTCTAAGCAATTTAAAGAATGGAATTGTTGTTGCTGATTGTGATGTGGATGCACCTGATCTTCATCTTGTCTTGAGACCAAAAGTAAGAGAGGAGTTTGAGTTTAGAGGTGGAGAATTTGCATATATTGATAGGAAATACTGTAAAATGTGTGGAATATGTGTTTCTGTGTGCCAGTTTGATGCTATAAGTAAAGATTATATTGTGGATACATTTTCTTGTGAAGGTTGTGGAGTTTGTGAATGGAATTGTCCTGAGGGAGCAATACATATGAAAGAGAAAGTTCAAGGGAAATATTTTATCTCTGATATAGAAACAGGAAAAATGGTTCATGCTGAGCTTTATCCAGGGGAAGAGAATTCAGGGAAACTGGTTTCCGAAGTAAAAAAACTTGCAAGGGAGGTTGCTACAAAAGAGGGGATTGAAAATATTTTGATTGATGGTGCTCCTGGTATAGGATGTCCTGTTATTGCTTCTTTGAGTAATGTTGATTTTGCTATTATAGTTAGTGAACCAACTGTAAGTGGCATTCATGATTTAGAGAGGGTTATTTCTCTATGTGAATTTTTTAAGGTGAAAGCAAAAGTTGTAATAAATAAGTTTGATTTAAATGAGAGTAAAACTGAAGAAATTGAAAAATTTTGTAATAAAAAGAATATTCCTGTTTTGGCAAAGATTCCTTTTTCTTTAGAAGTAGTAGAAGCTTTGAGACAGGGATTAAGTGTTGTTGAATATAAACCGAATAATGGCATTTCAAAAATGTTTGAGGAATTGAGTTTTAAACTATGGGAGGAGAGATGAGAGTGGATTTTGAGAAGATAAAGGAAGAGATTAGAAAGAGAATGAAAAAGATTAAAAAGAAGATAGTTGTTATGTCAAATAAAGGTGGAGTTGGAAAGACACAAGTATCTGTAAATCTTTCTTGTGTACTGTCAGAGATGGGTAAAAAAGTAGGCCTTTTGGATGCAGATGTTCATGGACCATCTGTGGTAAAAGCACTGGGTTTGGAAGGAGAAAGGTTGAGAGCTTCTGATGAAGGTATATTTCCTCTTGAGAAGGGAAATTTAAAAGTTATTTCCATGGGAGCAGTTTTAGAAAGAGAAGATTCTCCTGTTATTTGGAGAGGACCACTTAAAGCAGGTGCTATAAGACAGTTTTTATCTGAAGTTGAGTGGGGAGAATTGGATTATCTTATTGTTGATTCCCCTCCAGGAACAGGAGATGAACCATTGAGCGTAATTCAATTAATAGGAAATCTTGATGGAGGGATTGTGGTTACAACCCCTCAGGATATTGCATTGCTTGATTCTAAAAAATGTGTTAATTTTTTAAAAGAGTTAAAAGTTCCTGTTTTGGGAATTATTGAGAATATGAGTGGTTTAATCTGTCCATACTGTGGAGGAGAAATTGAAATTTTTAAAAAAGGAGGAGGAGAAAAAGCAGCAAAAGAATTAAATGTTCCTTTTCTTGGGAGAATACCTTTTGATCCAAGAATTGTAGAAGTAATGGACAAAGGTTTAAATTTTATTCTTGAATTTCCTGATTCTGAAGTATCACAGAGGTTTAAACAGATTGTCAGTAAAATTTAAAATTTTTAAAAGGAGTGTTTTATGCAGTTTTCAACAGATATTTTAATTATTGGAGGAGGACCAGCATCAGTAGTTGTGGCTAATACTGCAAAAAAGTATTATCCACAGAAGAGTATTACTATAATAAAAGATAAGAAAATAGGAGTTATACCTTGTGGTATTCCATATATGATTTATAGCCTTAGTAAACCAGAAGATAATATAATGCCTTTTGATGCTATTGAAAAATTAGGAGTGGATGTGAAGATTGATAGAGCCATAAAGATAAAGAGAGACGATAAAACTGTAATTACAGAAAATGGGGATATTTACTCATATGAGAAATTGGTTATTGCAACTGGTTCTAAACCGATTACTTTAAACATAGAGGGATTTAATTTAAAAAATGTTTTTCCAATATTTAAAGATTTTGAGTATTTGAAACAAATGGTGGATAGTATAAAAAAAGCAAAGAATATAATTGTATTGGGAGGGGGATTTATAGGAGTTGAGTTTGCTGATGAGCTGTCCAATTTAAAGGATAAAAATGTTTATCTTATAGAAATAAAGGATAGGTTACTTCCTAACTCTTTTGATCCTGAGTTTTCTGATTTGGTTAAGAGTAAGTTAGAGAATAAGGGAGTAAATATTTTACTTGATACAAAAGTTGAAAAGATTTTAGGTAAAGAAAATGTTGAAAGGGTGTCTCTTTCAGACGGTAGGGTTATTGATGCAGATGTTGTTGTTTGTGGTTTAGGTGGTGTCCCAAATGTGGAACTTGCCAAATCTTGTGGCCTTGATATGGGAAAAGGTAAGGGTATTTGGGTTGATGAGTATATGAGGACTTCTGATAGAGATATTTTTGCAGTTGGTGATTGTGCAGGAAAGAGAGATTTTTTTACTCGCAGGGACAATCCTGTTATGCTTGCTTCAGTAGCAACAGCAGAGGCACGTATAGCAGGAGCAAATCTTTATGAGTTGAAGGTGATTAGAGAGAATAAAGGAACAATCGGGATTTTTTCAACTTATATTTCAGGTTTAGTCCTTGCTTCAGTGGGCCTGACAGAAACAAGTGCTAAAGAGGAGAATTTTGAAGTAGTTGTTGGAAATTATGAGGGTATTGACAAACATCCAGGAAACTTACCTTATGGGAGTAAAATTAAAATTAAGTTAGTTTTTTCAAAACAATCAGGTATTTTAATGGGAGGTCAGGTTGCTGGTGGCTTTTCTGCAGGAGAGATTATAAATATTATAGGAATGGCAATTCAAAAGAATGTTTCAATTACAGAACTTGAGACATTTCAGATGGCAACGCATCCTTATTTAACACCTGCTCCAACTAAATATCATCTTGTGATTGCAGCACAGAATGTTTTGGAAGATTTATAAATAGATCTATAACAAGGATTTGGAATGAGTAGTATAAGAGAAAATGTAAGGAAATTGCTTTCGGAAATTCCTGACGGAGTTTCTGTTGTTGCTGCTGCAAAAACAAGAACGGCGGATGAAATACGCGAGGCGATTTCTGCGGGGATAAAAATCATAGGCGAGAATTATGTTCAGGAAGCAGAAAAGGTTTTCGAACTTATCGGGAAAGAAGTTGAATGGCATTTTATAGGGCATCTTCAAAGGAATAAAGTAAAGAAAGCGGTAAGAATTTTTGATATGATTGAAACAGTGGACTCATTTGAAATTGCTTATGAAATTGATAAAAGAAGCAGGACCGAAGGGAAGGTAATGCCTGTTTTTATTGAAATAAACAGCGGGAGGGAACCTCAGAAAGCCGGTGTTTTCCCTGAGCAGGCGGAAAGCCTTATAAGGGAAATTTCGAAATTTGAAAACATAAAAGTTAAAGGTCTTATGACAATGGGGCCTCGTTTTGGTGATCCTGAGAAAGCAAGGCCTTTTTTCAGACAGACAAAAGAGATTTTTGACAGAATTCGATGCCTTGATATTCCCAATGTTGAAATGAGGTTTCTTTCAATGGGAATGACAAATTCCTACAGAGTTGCGATTGAAGAGGGGGCAAACATTATCAGAATCGGCACTTTGATTTTCGGTGAAAGGAAGCAATGAGAATAACGATAATTTACGACAACACGGCTTACAGGGAAAATCTGAAATCTGACTGGGGTTTTGCTTGTCTCGTGGAAGCTGAGAGCACTCCGAAAATTCTTTTTGACACCGGTGCAAATGGAGCAATTCTTTTTTCGAATATGAAGCAACTTGGTATTGAACCTGCTTCCATAGAAATAGTTTTTATTTCTCACTTCCATTATGATCACACCGGAGGTCTTTCATCTTTTCTTAATGCAAATAGCAATGTTGATGTTTATGTGCCAAATTCTTTCAGAGGTGTTCGAGGAGCAAGAAATGTTATTTATGTAACTGACTGGAGAGAAATATATAAGAATGTTTTTTCCACAGGAGAACTTTCTGGAATTGAGCAGTCGATGGTTGTAAAAACTGAAAAAGGTCTTGTTGTGATCGATGGATGTTCCCATCCGGGAGTGGATAAAATTTTACAAGTAGCGGAAAATTTTGGAAAGGTTTATGCTCTTGTAGGCGGTTTACATGGATTTGATGATTTCAAACTGCTTGAGAAAATTCAGTTTGTCTGTCCCACACACTGTACGCAACACATAAGGGAAATAAGAAATCTTTATCCTGAAAAATTTATAGAAGGCGGAGTAGGGAAAGTTATTGAAATTTGAAAGAGTTAAATAGAAAGTATGAATAGGGATGTAAAAACTTGGATAGAAGATAATGGAATTAAGTTTTTGCAGGAAATCGGTATTAAAAAAAGTTATAAAATTGTGGATTTTGGATGTGGAGAAGGACATTATACAATACCTCTTGCAAAAGTTGTTGGAAATAAAGGAAAGGTGTATGGGATTGATAAAGATAAGGTGGTATTAAGTAAATTAAAAGAGATTTCGGAAAAGATGAATTTGAAAAATGTAGAATTGGTAAATAGTGATACAAAAATCCCTTTAAAGGAGAGTTCTGTTGATGTGGTTTTATGTTATGATGTTATTCATTATGAGAAAAGGACAAAACGTGAAGAAATTTATAAAGAAATATACAGAATCTTAAAACCAGAAGGTTTTTTTTCTCTATATCCAAAACATCATAAAGATGACTATCCTTTAAAAGAGTTGTCCTTTTTAAGTTTAAAAGATATTATTGAGGAAGTAGAAAAAACAGGATTTCAATTAAAAGAAAAACTGACTAAGAGATGTCTGCACGATGTTTACTATAATGAGTGTATAATATTGAATTTTATTCCGTTAATAAGGAGGTAGAAATGCCCTGGGTTCATGAGGAATCTTGTACAGGTTGTGGCCTGTGTATTGAAAATTGTCCAGTAGATGCTATTTCAATTGAAAATGGTAAAGCTAAAATTTTGATGGAAAAATGTATAAGATGTGGATCCTGTCATGATATCTGTCCTAATGAAGCAGTCCGACATGATAGTGAAAAGATACCCCATATTGTTGCCAGCAATGTTGAATTAACCAAAAGAAATATGAAAATTTCAGAAGAATATTTTGGTAGTAAAGAAGCAGGTCTAAAATGTCTGGATAAAATGATTAAACATTTTATTAGAGAGAAGAAAATAGCAGAGCAGACAATTGAAATATTAGAAAAGATAAAAGCAGAGGAGAGTAAATAAAATGCCGATTATGGAGATAAGCATTATTCCTTTGGGAACAGAGACCCCTTCTGTGAGTAAATATGTAGCAAGTGCTTTAAAAATTTTAGAAAAAGAAGAAGGAATTAAATTTGAATTGACTTCTATGGGAACGATAATAGAGGCAGATTCTTTAAAGAGATTGTTGAATATTGCTTATAAAATGCATCAAGCAGTGCTCGGAAAAGGAGCTATGAGAATTGTTACCAGTATAAAAATTGATGATCGGAAAGATAAGAAGATATCTATAAAAGGTAAAATTAGATCTGTAAAGAATAAATTGAAGAGGAGGTGAGATTATGCCTGTTTATCGTTATCAATGTAAGAATTGTAAAAAAGAATTTGATTTTTT
>QMOP01000067.1 GCA_003650255.1 Caldisericota bacterium | reverse complement strand
TAAGAAATTGTATCCTCCTCCCAAGCTAATAGTTAGAGGTAAATTATATGGCTCATCAATAAATTTCATCTCCGGTCCAATATTTTTTATCACCAATCCTAAATCTCCTTTTACACCTTTCACCTTACACTTTACTCCTATATCTACTGCTACTCCTTTTGCTTCTTCTTTTTCTATTTTTTGTTGAATAAATTTAATTGTTGCTCCTAAATCTATTCTGTTGCTAATTCTTTTTGCTCCACTTATGGTGAAACAGAAATCACTTGCTCTGAAACTTCCTGTTTCTATCCCTTCCTCACTTCTTCCTTCTATTTCTCCTAAATCTAAATACATTATTCCAAGTCCTATTGTTTTGTTGTTTAAAGGTATTCCTATTCCAGCAAATTCATATTTTGTATCCAATACCCATTCTGAATGCATAAATCCTAATTCTTTTGTTTTTAATGCTCTTAATCCTGCTGGATTCCAGTATAGGGATGTTATATCATCTGTAATTCCTGTATAGGCTCCTCCCAGTCCCATGCTCCTTGCTCCTATCCCTATCTTTAAAAAATGAGCTCCTACTTCTGCTATACTTTTCTGTTCAAAAACTGTAAATAATAAAATAACTAAAAATAAAATTCTCATTTTATTATTGCCAGCTTCTTTATCACTTTTATTGTTGGATACCCTTCTTTGTAGCACCTGATTAAATAAAGATATACTCCACTTGCTACTTTATCTGTATTCCAGGTATATTCATAAGCTGTCCCTTTATTCGGTGGTCCTGTTAATTCTGCTTTATGAATTAAGTCTGCTGAGATTGTGTAAATTTTTAACTCAATTTTATTTGCTACTTCTGAAAGTTCTATATGAAATGTTGGATTTTTCCCTCCTTTTGCTGGATTGGGATAGACATAAACCTCTTTCAATTCAAACACACTGCCACTCTTCTTTAAACCCACAACTCCCAGGGGTTGAGATACCTCTTTTTCTTCGTATCCCAATCCTCTTAATACCGAAGAACCGTCTATTTTAAAACTTCTTACAAAGATACTCCCTGAATAAGAAGATGTCCCATTTAAGTTAAAATCACTAAAGGGAGAATAGAGCATTGCTTTAATACTTGAGTTACCACTTATCTTTATTCCTGCTCCTCCTTTTTTAGTAGAAGCAAAATTACTGAAAATCACTAAATCTTTTATATCTTCTTCATTTACAAGACTCTTTGAAGTTATATCTATTTCTCCCGTAACAAATATCCTTACTTTTCCTTTAATTAGAAGTTTTGAATTTCCGCTTATCTTTACATCATTGAGATAATATGTGCCTGTCGAAAGAATAAGTGTATCACTTCCTGTAAGAGTAAGATTTCTTTCACTATCAATTGCAATCTTCCCTTTTTCTGTTAATGGAATTTTATCATTACCATTTTCCTCTTTTACTCTTTCTTCAATTATTTCCAAATCTATAGGAACCGGTTCTATCTCTTCCTCTCCTTCTTTTATCTCTCCTTCCACTTCTGACTTCCCTTTCAATTCTACTTCCCCACTGGTAATAGCATCTCCACTGATACAGGATTTTCCATATAACTCTATATTTTGATTACTTCTTACATCTCCATATACTTCTGACTTTCCATTCAGTACCACTCCCTCACCCCCAACAACTGCATATTGAAGTAAATATGTAACATTTAAATAGATTGATTTCTCTTCTTCCTCATTTAAAACATTATCCACGCTGCGGAAATAAACTGTATGTGTTCCTGTATCTAAAGTAAATGTCCCTGTATAAACTTTATATGGTTCATTATCCACTCTAAATTCAGTATATTTTACACCGGAAGCTACTTCTTTTACTACTGGATCAACAGCAGAAAGTGTTATGGGTGTTTCAGGAGAAATAAAAATCTCTCCAAATGCTTCTATCTTTGGCTCTCCAATGTGTATCTCTGTCTCAGGTGGGGTGCCATCTACATAATAAACCTGAGATTTTATGTTTTCTGTGTTCTTCAAATAATCATAAGCATAATATTCTACTGTCCTTATTCCTTCCTGTAAGGTAAATGTCCCGGTATATATCTTCCATTCTCCTCCATCTATTCTATATTTTATTGCTTCTACTCCTACTGCTACTTCGTTTATCACTGGATCAAGAGAAGTAAGTTCTATTGGAGTATGTGGTGAGATATATATCTTATCACCTGAAATATACCTGGGTTCCCAGGCACTTATTTGAGTCTCGGGTGGAGTATTGTCAAGTTTTACTGTAATTCTCTTTATCTCTTCCTGGTTTTCCACATTATCAATACTAAAATATTCTATTGTGTATACTCCATCCGGTCCTATGATATTTATTGGTTCA
The DNA here is from genome assembly GCA_003650255.1 of Caldisericota bacterium. Classification (GTDB taxonomy): domain Bacteria; phylum CG03; class CG03; order B21-G15; family B21-G15; genus B21-G15. Next base: position 4,450 of record QMOP01000067.1, on the reverse strand, counting down.
TACAATCTCCAGTTCTGATAAACTCCTGTGCTTGATAATATCCTGTATTTTGTCTCTTTTACTCCAGAAGATACCTCATTCACCACCGGGTCATCAGCAGTCAGAGTAAATGTTGTCTGGGAAGTTACATAAATTCCATCTTCTTTGGTGTATTTTATCCCTTCTATACTTAAAGATGTCTCTGGTGGTGTTTCATCTACATATAGAGTTATGCTTTTTACTTCCTCAGTATTATTTACATTATCAATACTTCTATATTCTACCAATCTTATCCCTTCTCTTAATGTAAATGAACCTGTATAATTCTGCCACTTCCCTCCATCAATTCTATATTCTGTATATTTCACTCCTGATGAAACATCTTTTACAATCGGATCTATTGCTGATAAAGTTATCTCTGTTTCACTTGAGATATAAACTCTTCCTTCAGATTCATATTGAGGAACTCCTATACTTATTGTTGTCTCTGGTGGTGTTCCGTCTACATAATAAATTTGTGTCTTTATACCTTCCGTATTGCCAAGATTGTCCACTGAATAATATTTTACCTCATGTATTCCTTCACCAAGAGTAAATGACGAATTGTAAATGGCAAACGGTTGGTTGTCTATTGAATAATATATCTCTTTCACTCCACTTGCAACTTTATTTACTACCGGGTCAATTGTAGTCAATTCTATGGGTGTATGTGGTGCGATATAAAGTTTTTCTTCTGTTACATATTGTGGTGTTCCGGTAATTATACTGGTAACCGGCGGAGTATTATCAAGAAATACTTGCTGTGTTCTTACCTGTTCCCTGTTCTCTACATTGTCAATGCTGTAATATTCTATTGTATAAATTCCATCCTCTCCATCTATGTTAAATGAACCCTCATATCTTTTCCATTCACTGCTCTCTGCTAACTCTGTACCATATCTCTTTAACTCCACTTGCTACTTCACTGGATACTGGATCTATTGCTGATAAGGTTATTTCTGAATCTGAAGTTATATAGGTGCTTCCAGCTATAATATATTTTGGCTCATTGATTGAAATAGTTGTAATGGGTGGAGTGGCATCCACTAAAACTTTTAATGATTTCTCCTCTTCTTCATTCCCTAAGTTATCTACTCCTTTATAATAAATCGTATGCTTGCCTTCCTCAAAAATTAAAGGTAATTTATAATCTGTAACAGGCGGATAAACTGTTTGCCAGCTCTCATTATCTTTCTGCCATTGACTGTATCTTAATCCTGATGAAACCCCATTTATTACTGGATCAATTGTTGTAAGATAATATGGTGTCCCTGTAGAAACATATAAATCCTCTCCTTCCTGATATTTTGGCTCTCCCACTTCTAATTCACTATAAGGTGCTGTATTATCAAGATAATATGTTGCTCGTTTTACAAGTTCCTGATTTCCTATTACATCAACACTGTAATAATCCACATAATAAATTCCATCTTCACCTGTTATTGTGAATATCTCTTCATATATTTCCCATTCTCTGCTTTCTGCTATCTGCTTGCTGCTAACTCTGTACCATGTCTTATCCACTCCCAACCCTATCCCATCCCCTACTTCTATTAAATCATCTACTGCAGTCAAAGTTATTGGAGTTTCAGAAGTTATATGGGTTGAACCATTAACAATATAATCCGGTTCTCCATGAGAGATTGCTGTTCTTGGTGGCAGAATATCGTGTATTACTTCAAACGCTCCAGAAGTTGCTGAGGAATAATTTCCTGCCCAATCCCTTGCCTCAACCACCATCTCCCAGAATCCATCATCAATATCCAGCGGTAAAATTTCATCTCCAGAATGAACCTGAATCGTTGTCCCTTCTTCTAAGTCCTTTAAATATGCGTAATATACAGGTTCAGGGTCAAGATTATCGGAAATATTAAAATCTATTGTTATTGTTGAAATTTTTGCTATATACTTCTCTCCTTCTTTTGGTGATAATATTGTTATTGTAGGCTTGGTATTATCAACTGTCACTGTTATTTTATCAATATCAAAATTACCGGCAAAATCATAACCAACTGCCTTTATTGTATGTGTCCCATCAGAGACCTCTTCTGTATCCCACATAAACTCTTCTTTATCACTTATAAATTCCTCATCAAGATATATCTCTAATTTCTTAACGCCTGTATTATCTTTAACTTCAACCTTAACTTCTACTTCATCACTCAAAATCTCTCCTTCTTCTGGTTTTATTATCTTTACCACAGGAGGCATTTTATCAGGATATAAAATCGCAAATATTGAAGCGATACTGCTCAAACTAACTTTTATCCAGTTCTCATCAAGATTTCTTTCTAGCGCCTCCAATTTCTGCCATCCAGTATCAATGTCCCATCTATAAATATCAAGTAGTGTCTCATCAAAATCCGGTTCAGTATATGAAAAAGTTAAAATTGCTTCCGGTTCAAAAACTGTTCCATCAGGTCCTATATCATATAAATTACTATAAACTCCCAGACCATTCTCAATTGCTGTAGCAACAGCAACAACAAATTCTTCAGTTGTTGTCTCAACAATCACAATATAAGGTGATGTCGGTTCTCCCTGTAATGTTGCTGTTTTATATGAAAGATTAACAACCCCATCTGTACTTACTGATAGAGCATAATAGTCAGGAGCAAAGGAAACAACAATACTCTCCTTTTTTGGTAAATAATCTGGAGTAAAGGAAACAAGAATGTTCCCTTCCCGAGGTAAGGGTGGTAAATAAGACGGAGTAAAAGAAACAAGAATAACTGCCTCCGTAGGTAAAGGAACTGCATAATCAGGAGTAAAACTGACTAAAATGGTACTTTCTTTTGGTAGATAATCCGGGGTATAAGAGACTAAAATTTGAGATTCTTTTGGAAGATAATCAGGAGTAAAATCAACCAGAATTGAATCTTGAGTTTGAGAAAAGAGAGAACCGAAGTAAATGAGAATTATTAGAGGTAAAAATATTCTCCTCATTTTTTCTTAAACAATTTTAAAAATCTTTTAAATATTGATTCTTGTTTTGGTTCTGTTTCAATAAATATCGGAATTAAAACCTCTACATTAAACATACCCTGTTTTGGTGAAATCTGCTCTACTTTTACATATCCCTGATACTTTTTACCATAATATTCTTTCTTTTTTTGGAATTTTAATATAAATATCCTTAACATACCCAACACCACCTGCTGGAACAGTTATAGTGGTTGATTTCGGTATAAACCAGTCAGAAGTTGGAAGGTCAGAATAATAACTCAATCTTGGAGATTTATTAAGTTCTTTTAAGGTATGAATTGAAATTTTGTATTTTGCCTTTTGGGTAGTCGTATTTTTTAGTTTGAGTGCTTTAATAATATTTTTCCTTTTCAATTGTATGTTAGCAAGGATGATTGAGGTCGGGGATATTATAGGCTGAGCAAAAAGGATAATTGTAAAAAATACCATCATTTTTTTCTCCTTTCTGATATCTGCTCTACAACAGGCCATTTTGATGCTAAATTTCTAATTTCTTCTATTTTCTCTCTGGCATCTTTATTTTGAGGATCTAACTTTACTACCATCTCAAACTCTTTTAATGCTTCTTTATATTTCTTCTGATAATAGTATAACATTCCTATTTTAAAATGTGCCTTGCTATGATATGGAGCAAGTTGAATAGTTTTTTTAAACTGTAAAAATGCTTCGTTCATCTTACCCAATTTCATCAGTATCACGCCCAAATTATAATTTGCTTCTATATGATTTGGATCTAAATTAAGAGCTTCTCTATACTTCTGAATTGCCTTCCGATATTCTTTAGTAAAATAATAAGCATTCCCCCAATTAACAAATGCCTCTGGAAAGTTCCTATTTATAAGAATTGCTCTTTTAAAAAAGGGAATCGCTTCGTGATATTTTCCAAGTTTAAGATATAAAACCCCAAGATTATTATAAATTTCTGGATAATAATTGGGAACTAAATTTATTGCAGCTTTATACATCTCCATTGCCTCTTCGATTTCACCAATTTTACTATATACTAACCCCAGATTAGCATATCCTTTTGCTGATTTCGGATTTATTTCTAAAGCTTTTTTATAAACCATTATGGCTTCTTGATATTTACCTTGTTCCATATATAAAGAACCAATTTCTATATACGCTTCACTATGTTTAGGATTTTTCGAAATTACATCTTTCCACAATGCTATTGGATTTTTAAATAGAGAATTTCTTTTAATGGTAGTCAAAAATAAAATAACAAAATATAAAAAACATAATAACATAATAGGCACCAAATATACCTTCATTTTCTTTTCTATACTTTTTATAAATAAACTCGTTATTATTAATAAAGAAAAACCAAAAGAAGGAATGTATAAACGTTTAATATCCATCGGTAAAGTTGTAGGGAAAAAGCTCGAAGTCGGTAATAAAGTTATAAAAAACCAAAGAGAAGAAAAAACTAATATTTTAGAAATAC
>QMOP01000066.1 GCA_003650255.1 Caldisericota bacterium | reverse complement strand
TCCTTTAAGTAAGAAAGATGAACTTTTACTTCCAGAAAATTTTGGTTTTTCTGATGTGGCTTTCAATAACAGTATAAACTTTCTCTATCTTGGAATAAAATTCAGTGATTATATAGTGGCAGTGAGTCCAAGTTATGCAGAAGAGATACTGGAAGAAAGGTATGGATGCGGACTTCACAATATTTTAAGGGAAAAGAGAAATGTATTAAAAGGAATTTTAAATGGAATTGATTATGAAGAGTGGAATCCCGAAAAGGACCTTTTTATTTATAAAAATTATAATTTTAGTGATTTAACTGGTAAGGAGGAGTGTAAAAAGAAACTTCTTGAAGAACACAATCTCAAATATGACCCATCAATTCCGCTTATAGGAGCAGTTGGAAGATTAACATCTCAAAAAGGTTGGGATATTATTTCAGAGGCAATAGAGGATATTTTAAATCTCGGAATTTATTTCATTCTTCTTGGGGTTGGAGAGAAAAGGTATCATGAAATTTTTACTGATATTGCTAAAAGATATCCTGATAAAACTGGAATAAATATAAAATTTGACAATATCTTAGCACACAAAATTTATGCTGGAAGTGATTTTTTTCTAATGCCTTCATATTTTGAGCCGTGTGGGTTAGGACAACTTATAAGTTTTAGATATGGAACAATACCAATTGTAAATCCGACAGGAGGACTTAGGGATACTGTAAATGAAGAAAGGGGATTGCTTTTGTCTTTTTATAGTAAAGATGCTTTAATTGATGCTATAAAGAAAGCAAAAGAAATTTTTGAAGATGAAACAAAATTTAATGAAATGAGAAAAAGAGTAATGGAACTTGATTTTTCTCTTGAGAAACAGGCAAGGGAATATAAAAAATTTTACGAAGAGATTAAATCCTTGTAGAATTCAGAGTTTTTTAGTATAATCAAGCTACAAAATAAGAGTGGAGGTGTCTATGAGTGAGTATTTAAAAAAGTTTAAAGGGTTAGTTTCAGAAGAAAATCTTAAAAAACTTGAGAAGATTAAGAATGAAAATGTTTTAAAGTTTATATATGATTCAATTAAACTCTGCAAACCCAGTGATGTTTTTATATGTGATGATTCTCCTGATGATATCCTTCATATAAAAAATATGGCAATTGTGTCAGGTGAAGAGTCAGCAGCGCTCCTTATTCCAGGACATACATTCCATTTTGATGGAATAAATGATCAAGGAAGGGATAGGAAGGTTACAAAGTTTCTTGTTCCAAAAGGGGAAAAACTTCCAGAGGCATTGAATCAGATAGAAAGGGAGGAGGGTTTAAAGGAGATACTTTCTCTTCTTAAAGGTTCAATGAAGGGAAAGACAATGATTGTCAGATTCTTAACCCTCGGTGTTCCTGATTCTGTTTTTGCAATTCCCTGTATGGAGTGCACGGATTCATGGTATGTTGCCCATTCTGTATCTCTTTTATACAATAAAGGATTTAAAACATTTACAAATTTAAAAGAGGATGAAGAGATTTTTTACACACTTCATTCAGCAGGAAAACTTGATGAAAGAAAAATAAGTATTGATTATGACAAGAAAAGAGTTTATATTGATTATACAAAAAATACTGTTTATTCTGTGAATACACAGTATGCGGGAAATTCAATTGGATTTAAGAAACTTGCTTTAAGGCTTGCAATAAGAAAGGCAGCAAGAGAAGGTTGGCTTGCAGAACATTTTATGATTGTTGGAGTTAAAGGTCCAAATGGAAGAAAGACATATCTTGCAGGTGCTTTTCCATCTGGATGTGGAAAGACATCAACTGCAATGCTTGAAGGAGAGACAATCCTTGCAGATGACCTTGCTTATGTAAGGGAAATAAATGGTGAATGCAGAGCATGTAATGTTGAGTGTGGTATATTTGGAATAATAAGGGATGTGAATCCAGAGGATGACCCTCTTATTTATAAAACGCTTACATCCCCTGGAGAGATTATTTTCACAAATGTCCTTGTCAAAGATGGAAGGGTCTGGTGGACTGGGATGGGGAAGGAACTTCCAGAGGAAGGAATTAATTATTCTGGAAAATGGTATAAAGGGAAAAAGGATGAAAATGGAAAAGAGATTCTCCCTTCTCATAAAAATGCAAGATATACACTACTTCTTTCAAGTTTAGAAAATTGTGATGAGAATCTTTATAATAAAAATGGTGTTTTACTTTCTGGAATTATGTATGGAGGAAGGGATTATAAAGGATATGTTCCTGTTCAAGAAGGTTTTGATTATGTTCACGGGATTATAGTTTATGGTGTTGGACTTGAAACAGAGACAACATTTGCAATTGTTGAAGAAGAAGGGAAATATGAAATAAATGTTATGTCAATTCAGGATTTCCTTTCAATTTCTATTGGTGATTATATCAGAAATTATATAGAGTTTGGGAAGAAACTAAAAAAGAAACCTTTAATTTTTGGTGTTAATTATTTCTTAAGAGATTTAAAGACAGAAGAATTTTTGAATGAGAGAAGGGATAAACATGTGTGGTTAAAATGGATGGAGTTAAGGTGTCATAATGATGTAAAGGTAAGAAAAACACCAACAGGACTTATTCCACTTTATGAGGATTTAAAAATTCTTTTTAAGGATGTAAGAGGAAAAGATTATAAAAAGGAAGATTATATCAAACAGTTTACAATAAGGGTTAATGAGAATATAAAGAAGTTAAGCAGGGTTAAAAGGTTTGTTGAAGAGAAAATTCCTGATGCACCAGAGGAAGTCCATAAAATAATAGATGATCAGAGGGAGAGATTGTTAAAAGCAAAGGAAAGATTTGGGGATTATATTGAACCTGAAAAGTTTGAAATAATTTCTTGACAAATTCAAAAAAGTTTTTGATAATTTAAAACCTATGGAAAGAGATTGGTTTTTGATTGATGCAAAAGGAGTTGTCTTAGGGAGACTTGCTAGTTTCATAGCAGGTCTTCTTATGGGAAAATACAAAAGTGATTATTCTCCACATATTGATAATGGAGCAGGGGTAATTGTTATAAATGCAAGACATATTAAAGTTACTGGAAAAAAACTTAAAGATAAGGTTTATTTCAGACACACTGGATATCCTGGTGGAGCAAAGTTTATAACTCTTGAGAAGATGTTAGAGAGGAAACCTGAAGAGGTTATAAAACATGCTGTTAAGGGAATGCTACCAAAGAATAAGTTGAGGGATAGGCGCCTTAAAAGATTAAAGGTTTATCCAGATGAGTTTCATCCACATATCGCTCAAAAACCTGTTAAGATAGAGGTGGGAGAATGGAAAATAAAAACATTATCCACGCAGTAGGTAAGAGAAAAACTTCAATTGCAAGGGTTTTTTTGAGAGAAGGTAAGGGAAGGATTTTTATAAATGGGAAAGAACTTGATGATTATTTTAGAGGTTATATAAGACAGAAACATGCTGTATTACAACCATTTATTCTTACAAATCTGAGGGATAAATTTGATGTAAAGGTAAATGTAACAGGTGGTGGTGTCACTGGTCAGGCAGAAGCAATAAGACATGGAATATCAAGAGCACTTTCCTCTTTAAGTGAAGAGATAAGATTAAAATTGAAAAAGAATGGGCTTCTTACAAGGGATGCAAGGGTTGTTGAAAGGAAAAAACCAGGAAGACCAAAAGCAAGAAAGAATTATCAGTACTCCAAGAGGTAAAAATCCTTATGAATTTTCGGGCAGGTGGTGGAACTGGCAGACACATACGTTTGAGGGGCGTATGCCGAAAGGCGTGCGGGTTCGAGTCCCGCCCTGCCCATTTAAGTGAATGAAAAAGAAGTTTTTCAAAATTATTCCACTACTTCTTCTTTCATTAATTTTTAGTTGTTATACTTCAACTACAACTTCAACTGAATATCCTGTTTCACAATTAAAAGTAGAAAAGTATTCAAAAGTTGGTTTTGACCTTGATGATACACTTTTATTTTCAACACCTGCTTTTGATTATGCTTTTTCTTCTGGAGTTGAACCATTTTCTCCTGAATTTTGGGAAATTATTAATGAGAAAACTCCAGAATTAAGCAGAATAAAAAAGAAAACCTTTGAAATTTTAAAAAAACATAAAGAGAATGGTGCAGAGGTTTATATAATTACTGCAAGAAAGGATTATGGAAAGGAGAAACTTCTTAAATTTATTAGAGAAAAGTTTGGTGTCCCTCCTCAGAATGTTTATTTCACAAAGGATAAATCAAGTATAATAGAGGAACTTGGAATTCAGGTTTTCTATGGAGATTCTGATTCTGATATAAGTGAGGCAATTGAAGGAGGAGCAAAGCCAGTCAGGGTTTTAAGAAGTCCAAAATCGTCATATAAGAAAAATTATAATCCTGGCGTATATGATGAAGAAATTTTGCCTAATTCAGAGGAGTAATGGTTTCTGAGAATTCCCTTAACAAAATAATTGCTCCACTTTTAAGAAGTATTGTTTTCAAGAAAGAGATAACAAAACAGGATATGGATACTGTTCTTCAAATAACAATTCAGAAGATTGTGCATGAGTTAAAAGCAGAATCAATAACACTTTACCTTATTGAGAAAGATGGAAAGATTCATTTTAAATATGTTTACTTTTCTCCAATTCTTTATAAAGATGATCCGAAAAAGAAAAAGTATTTTGAGGTGATAAGAAATAAACTCCTTTCAATGACGCTTGAAAAGGGAACAGGAATAGTTGGAAGGGTTATTGAGAGGGGAGAGAGTGAGATAATTTCTGATGTAAGTAAAGAAAAGGATTTTTACAAAAAGATTGATGAGGAGATAGGTTTTATTACAAAATCCATGATAACAGTTCCTTTGATAACTGATAAGGTTATAGGTGCAATTCAGGTGATAAACAAACATGACCAGGATGGTAAATTTACTGAGGAGGATCTGTATATTTTAGAAGAGGTTGCATCTTATTCAAGTAAGATAATTCAGAAGGTTTATTTTCCTGAGACGAAATTTTCTGAAAAGGAGTTAGCGTATTATGTTGCTCAACTTACAAGGAGTCCTTTTATTGAGATAGATGAGAGTTTTGAAATAGATCCTGAACTTCTTGGGCTTATTCCTCAGGAAGCATATAAAAAGTTTGCAATTCTTCCTTTGAAAAGATTGTCTGAAAAGGATTTGAGAGTTATAATGTCAAATCCACTTGATTATGAACAGATTGAGGATTTTGAGAAGATATCAGGATTTAAGGTAAAAGAGGTTGTTGTTGCACCTCATTCTCAGATAAAGAAGGTTCTTGATAAGTATGGGAGTGAAATAGGAAGGACTGATGTGACTGTTGATGTCTCAGGGACTGCTGGACTCGTTGAGGAGGAGTTTAAGGAAAGAGAAGAGAAGGTTGAGGTTGTTGAAGAGGAAGAGGAATCAAGTGCTCCAATAATTCAGTTAGCAAATCAGCTTATAAAAGAGGCATACAGTAAAGGAGCAAGTGATATTCATATTGAACCATTTGAGACGTATACGAAAGTTAGATACAGAGTAGATGGAGTTTTGAGGGAGTACCATAGATTGCCGAGGAAAGCACATAATGCTCTTGTTGCAAGATACAAAATTATGTCAGGACTTAATATTGCTGAGAAAAGGAAGCCACAGGATGGAAGAATAAAATTCAAGCAGTTTGGAAGAAATTTTCCTGATATTGAATTAAGGGTTAGTATTGCTCCAATGTACTGGGGAGAAAAGGTTGTTATGAGAATTCTTGCTTCTCCAAAAAATATATTGAGTTTAGATGTTCTTGGATTTTCAGAATACAATTTAAAACTTTATAAAGAGGCAATAAGAAAACCATGGGGAATGATTCTTAATGTCGGACCAACTGGTTCAGGAAAAACAACCACTTTATATGCTGCTTTAAATGAGGTTAATAAACCTGAGATAAATATTTCAACTGCTGAAGACCCAGTGGAAATAATGCTTGAAGGAATAAATCAACTTCCAATAAGACATGAGATAGGACTTAATTTTGCTGAAGCATTAAGATGCTTTCTTCGTCAGGATCCTGATATAATAATGGTTGGAGAGATAAGAGATATTGAGACAGCAGAGATTGCAATTGAAGCAGCCTTAACAGGACATCTCCTTTTTTCAACACTTCATACAAATGATGCGGCTTCAACAGTTACAAGATTTATTGAAATGGGAATAGAACCATATTTGATTACTTCAACACTTCTTCTTGTCTGTGCTCAGAGGCTTGTAAGAAGGATATGCTCGGAGTGTAAAGTAAGTTATAAAGCAACTGAAGAGGAGGCAGAGGCTTTGAGAATCCCACCTGGCACCACTCTTTATAAAGGAGAGGGATGTAAAAAGTGTGATGGAACAGGATATAAAGGAAGAATGGGAGTTCATGAGATTTTAGTTTTGAATGAAAGATTGAAAAAACTTATACTTAAAAAGGCATCCTCTGATGAAATAAATAGATCAGCAATTGAGGATGGAATTATGATTCCTCTTTTTAAGGATGGAGTTGAAAAGGCATTAAAAGGTGATACTACAAGTGAGGAGGTTTTAAGAGTTTTAAGGGCTGATTAGGAGGGGAGATGCCAGAACCTGCTTTTAGAAAGATTCCTGTTGAATTGCTGAATAATACTGGAGAAACAATTGAGGGAGTAATCCATCTTCCAAAGATGGGATACCATTCAAGACTTTCAGATTTTTTAAATGATGAAACAAAGAAATTTGTTGCAATTCAGAATGCAATTGTTTATCTTCCTAATGGAGAGGTAAAACATTATAGAACACTTATTGTAAATAAATTCTCTATTGTAAGAATTGTTGAAAGAGAGGAAAGAATAACAGAATAATAT
>QMOP01000065.1 GCA_003650255.1 Caldisericota bacterium | reverse complement strand
ATATAAAGATGCTTCATGGATTAAATTTAATCAAAAAATTTTCAAGATTGTCAAGTGAGTAATTTTATGATATCATTTTTAAGATGATATGGATAATATTTATCTTTTCTGGCTGTTCAAAGGAGGTAAATTATAAAATGTTAAGGGAAAGGATGGTAAAGGAGCAGATAATTGCAAGGGGAGTAAAGGATAAGAAAGTTCTTGATGCAATGCTTAAAGTTCCAAGGGAAGAATTTGTTCCTGAGAGTGAAAGGAAGTATGCTTATGGAGATTATCCTCTAAGTATTGGATGTGGTCAGACAATTTCACAGCCATATATTGTTGCTTTAATGACAGAACTTCTTGAATTGAAAAAGGATGACAGGGTTCTTGAGATAGGAACTGGGTCTGGATATCAGGCAGCAATACTTGCAGAGATTGCAAAAGAGGTTTATACTATTGAGATAATTCCAGAACTTTCAAAAAGGGCTCAAAGAGTACTGGAGAAACTCGGGTATAAGAATATAAAATTTAAAATTGGTGATGGTTTTCTTGGATGGAAGGAGTATGCTCCATTTGACAAAATTATTGTTACTTGTGCTCCGAAAGAAATTCCCCAGCCTTTAATTGTTCAGTTAAAGAATGGTGGTAAACTTGTAATTCCAGTAGGAGAGGAGTTTCAGGAGTTAAAGGTTATTGAGAAGAGAAAAGGTAAGATTATAGAGAAGAATGTTATTCCTGTTAGGTTTGTTCCAATGCTTGGGATTGATATGGGAGAGGTCAAACTTCCTGAGGTAAAACTAAAATCAGATATTTCAATTGAAGAAGCAATAAATAAAAGAAGGTCAATTAGAGAATATACTGGTGAGATTGTATCTTTAAATGAACTATCTCAGGTGATATGGGCTTGTGCAGGAAAAAGAATAGATGCAGTTACATCTGCATCAAGAGTTTTTCCTTCAGCAGGAGCAGTTTATCCACTTGATTTTTATGTTGTTGTAAATAATGTATATGGACTTGATAGAGGAATTTATAAATATGACTGGAAGAATCATATGTTAAAACTTTTGAAGGAAGGAGATTACAGAAAACCTTTATTAAGAGCATGTCTTGGGCAGGATATGGTTTATAATGCTAATTTTAACATAATAATTGTTGGAGATATGAAAAAGATTTCAAGGGCTTATGGAAAAAGGGGAGTAGAAAGATACATTTTTCTTGATGCAGGACATTCAGGAGAAAATATATATCTTCAGTGTGTAAGTTTAGACCTTGGAACAGTTGCAATTGGTGCATTTATTGATGAGGAAATTTCTGAAATTTTATCTTTAGAAAAGAATAAAATACCAATATATGTTTTTCCTATTGGAAGAGTGAAATGAAAAAAACCTGCACACTTTTATTGAGTTGTCCTGATAAGAAAGGGATTGTTGCTGAGGTTTCAAATTTCATTTATAAGAATGATGGAAATATAACTCATTCAGATGAACACAGGGATGATGAGGAGAAAGTATTTTTTATGAGAATAGAGTGGGATTTGAAGGGTTTTAAGATTGAACCTGAAAGAATTGCTGAAAAGTTTTCTCCAATTGCAAAAAAATTCAGGATGAAGTATGATTTGAAATTTTCCTGGATTATTCCAAATGTCTGTATATTTGTTAGTAAGTATGAGCACTGTCTTATTGATTTACTTTTAAGACACAGAGAAGGTGAGTTTAAGTGTAACATTCCTCTCATTATAAGCAATCATGATAAACTTTCATATATTGGAGAAGAGTTTAATATTCCTTTTTATGTTTTTCCAAAGAGTAAAAGGAGTAAACTCCATCAGGAGAAAAAAGAGTTAAAACTTTTAAAAGAATATAAAATAAATCTTATTGTTCTTGCAAGATATATGCAGATATTGAGTCCATATTTTGTAAAAAATTTCAAAAACAGAATTATAAATATTCATCATTCATTTCTTCCTTCTTTTACTGGAAAAAATCCATATTTGCAGGCATATAAAAGAGGAGTAAAATTAATAGGTGCAACAGCACATTATGTTACTGAAAAACTTGATTCAGGACCAATAATAGAACAGGATGTTATAAGAGTGAGTCACAGGGATACACTTGAGGATTTGAAAAGGAAGGGAAGAGATATGGAAAAGATTGTTCTTGCAAGGGCAGTAAGATTGCATTTACAGAATAAAATTCTTGTCTATAAAAATAAAACAGTTATTTTTGACTAAAAATTACCCTTCTTTCAGTGCTTCAAGTTCCTCTTTTGTTCTTTCTCTCATATAAAGTGCACCAGTGAAGCATTTTTTAACACATATTGAGCATCCGATACACTTTGAGGGATCTGTTTCAGGATATCCCCTTTTATTTAATGTTATTGCTTGATACGGACATCTTGTGCAGTTTCCACAGCTTACGCACAGTTCTTTTATAACCTGAGATATTTTCTTTTCTTCTGGCAATTCCATGAAATCCTTTATTGGATTTGGTTGTGCAATTCCAATTAGTTCCTTCATTGATTTTATCCCTCTTTCCCTCATAAGGTATGCAACACCATTACAGAGTTCCTGAAATATTCCATATCCATATTTCATAACAATTGTGCAGAACTGAACTGTTTTTACTCCAAGTGCTAAGAAGTTTGCTGCATGCTTATAATTCATTGGTCCTGCGTTTCCTGATATTTCAATTCCAATTGGAACTGCTCTTGCAAGTGTAAAATAACTTATTGGAAGAACACCTTCACCACTCATTCCAAGTATTACCCCGTCCTCCCACTCCTTTTTACCGCGATTTTGAAAATCCATTACAGGAAATGTATTTGCAAGTGTTACTCCTGCTTTCTTATTCGGATACTTTTTAAGAACCTCTTTTATCGCATTTAATATTGTTTCAATTGAGGTAACAGCAGCAGTTAATTTAAAGAGTTTTGGTATATCTGGGTTACTTACCTCCATTATCCAGTCAACAATTTTTGCTGTTAGTGTTGGACTTTGTGAAACAATATCACCTTCTGTTCCCTCTCCTCCTTGAGGACAGGATAAACTGTATTCAATACCATAAATTCCAGTTTCTTCAAGTATTTTTGTATTTGACTGCCAGACTTTTTTATCCTCTTCATCATTACCTGTAACAGGTCCACCAGTTGAAACCATTGTTAATCTGTCAGGATACTCTTTTACAAGTTTTTCTGCCTCTTTACAAACCCTATCAAGGAGATGTCCTGATACATTGTCGCAATTTCCATATGTGTTTTCATTAAAGACGTGCATATATTCTGAAGGAATATGAATTGGCCCTTTTGCAAAACTTGTCTTCATAATTCCACCACTCCATCCATTTTCATATGCTTTCTTCATCTGTTCATAACCATCAGAAGGTGGACTAGCAGAGATTAAAAATGGTGTCTGGATTTTTCTTCCAAAGAAATCTGTTTCAAGGGAAACAGGAATATGTTTGTATGTTTTAAGAATTGCAAAACTTTTTACTTCCTTCTTTATTTTTGGTTTTTTCTCTCCTTTCAGGAATGCGTCAATTCTTAAAGCAGCATTTTTACCACTTGCAACTGCCTCAACAACAGTTGTTGGTCCATTCACATAATCTCCTGCGAAAAATATCTTTTTACTTTTTGGAATTTTTATATCCTTTTTTCTATTTCCAATTGCAATTATTACATGCTTTATATCAGGCCTAAAATGCTCTGTTCCTTTTATATCCTTTATATTCTTTAAATCAAACTTTTCTCCTTTTAATGTAGCCTTTACTGTTTTAATTCCTTTAATCTTTTTACCTTCCTTTTTTATTTCAGTAACTCTTATTCTATTTGAAATTTGAATTCCGTATTCAAAAAGTTCATTTCTTTCCTTTTCAGTTAAAGGCATCTCATTATAAGTTTCAAGTGCAAACATCTCAACCTCTTTTGCTCCATTCAATTTTAAAGTTATAGCACAGTCACATGCAGTTGCTCCACCACCAATAACTGCTACTTTTCCTTTAAGTTTATATTTTTTTGGATCACTTAAATAATCAATACTTGTTATTGCAAGATTTTCATTTTTTATTCCTAACATTATTGGTTCCCAGAGACCGGTTGCAACAAGGACTGCATCAAACTTATCTTCAATTTCTTCAACATCCTTTATTTCCTTATTGAGTTTTATCGTTATATTTCCAAGTGATTTTATGAACTCAATATCTGTCCTTAATACTGATTTTGGAAGACGCCAGTCAGGTATGAGATTACACATTCCACCGGGTTTATTTTTTGCTTCAAATATTGTAACTTCATATCCTTCTTGACCAAGAATTGCAGCTGCTGAAAGTCCTGCAGGCCCACTTCCGATAATTGCTATCTTTTTTCCATTGGATTTTGGTTTTGAAAATCCAGGTATCTCACCAAGTTCTTTTGCTTTTTGAACTATTGTTGCCTGTATTTCAGGAATTTTTACTGGAGAATCAAATTTTTTATGAGAGCACTTTGCCATACAAAATTTATCAGGACATACAAATCCACAAACACCTCCAAGAGGATTTTCTCTCATTATAATTGCTGCTGCTCTTTTGTAATCCTGTGGTTCACCCACTCTTGCTGCCATTATGAAATCGCATGGAGAACAGTTAGCAGGACAACCATCTCTACATGGTTTCTCTTCACAGTATTCACATCTTTTAAGTTCATTCTGGAAAATTTTTTCCTTTAAGAATTCAGTTTTTTTTGCCATGACTCCTCCTTGAGTTTCAGGATGTTTTTCTTCATTTCATTATTTTAAATTTTACTAAAAAATCTTATTTTTGTAAAATAATTAAATGGAGAAGGTAAAAAGGTTAAAAGAGATTTTAAGAAGATTAAGAAAGGTTTTAATTGCTTACTCTGGTGGAGTTGATTCAACATTTCTACTTAAAATATCAGTTGATACACTTGGTAAAGAAAATGTTATTGCTGTTACAGCAAGGTCAGAAATATATCCTTTAAGGGAGTATGAGTTTGCAAAAAGATTTTGTTCTTTGCTGGGAGTAAGACATATTGTTATAAAAACTTCGGAACTTAAAATAAAGGGTTTTAGAAAAAATCCACCTGAGAGGTGTTATTTCTGTAAGAAAGAACTTTTTTCAAAATTAAAGGAAATAGCAAAGAAATATTCTATTAAATATGTGCTTGATGGGTCAAATTACTCTGATACTTCAGATTATAGACCAGGTTTTAAGGCGAAGAAGGAGATGGGTATAAAGAGTCCTTTGATTGAGGCAAGATTAACCAAAAAAGAGATAAGGGAATTTTCAAAGAGATTAAATCTTCCTACAAAGGATAAGGGAAGTTTTGCATGTCTTGCTTCAAGATTTCCTTATGGAGAGGAGATAACAAAGGAGAAACTTAAAATGATAGATAAAGCAGAGGATTATATTTATAAACTTGGGTTTAAGGAGTTCAGGGTGAGATATCATAATTTAGATGGAAAATCTCTTGCAAGAGTTGAGATAAATAAGAATGAGTTTAGTAAGTTAAATCCTGAGGTTTTTGAAAGAATTTTTAAATATTTTAAAAGGATTGGTTTTGATTTTGTAACACTTGACCTTGAAGGATATAAAAGAGGAAAAATGAATAGATTCTTAAGGGTATTTAATCCTAAGTCCGGGTCCCATAGTTGAGGAAAGACAAACCTTCTTTATATATGTTCCTTTAACACTTGCTGGCCTTGTTTGAGAAATTATCTGCATTGCAGTATTGATATTTTCAAGGAGTTTTTCTTTTTCGAATGAGATTTTTCCAACAGGTATGTGTAGATTTCCTCCTGAATCAACTCTGAATTCAAACTGTCCTTTTTTGTATTTTTCAACAACATCTTTAATTTCAAATGTAATCGTTCCTGTTTTTGGATTTGGCATTAGTCCTTTTGGACCGAGAATTCTTCCAAGTTTTGATATTTCCCTCATTGAGTCAGGTGTTGCAATTAATACATCAAAATCAATTTTCCCCTTTTGAACTTCTTCAACAAGTTCATCAGGACTTTTTAGTTCTATTCCTTCAATTCCTTCTGCTTCTTTATATTTCTCACCTTTTGCGACCACACAGATTCTTTTCTTTTTCCCTGTCCCATGGGGAAGAAGCATAACACCCCTTACATTTTGGTCCTGTTTTGTTGGATTGACATTTAACTGGACTGTGAGTTCCACTGTTTCATCGAATTTTACTTTTGAATTGTTTTTAAGGATATCAATTGCCTCTTCAAAAGTATATTCCTTATTCGTGTCAACATTTTTTAAAATCTCTTTAAATCTTTTTGATACCTTCATTCTTCCACTATTTCAACTCCCATACTTCTTGCAGTTCCCTCAACCATTCTCATTGCTGCTTCTAAGTCAGTTGTATTTAAATCCTTCATTTTCTTTTTAGCAATTTCCATAATCTCTTTTTTTGTAAGTTTTCCAACCTTATTTTTATTTGGTTCTCCACTTGCTTTTGCAAGTCCAACTGCTTTTTTTATTAAACTGGATACAGGAGGAACTTTTGTGATGAATGTAAAACTTCTATCCTCATAAACAGTTATTACAACAGGAATAAGCATTCCCGGTTCCTCATTTTTTGTTCTTTCATTAAACTGTTTACAGAACTCCATAATATTTACTCCATGCTGTCCAAGAGCAGGACCAACAGGAGGTGCAGGATTTGCTCCTCCTGCAGGTATTTGTAATTTAATCTGTGCTTTTACTTTCTTTGCCATTTTAAATCTTCTCCACCTGATAAATCTGTAATTCAACAGGTGTAAATCTACCAAGAATGTTTACGAGTATTTTAACTTTTCCTTTTTCTTTGTCAAGTTCTTCTACTGTTCCCATGAAGTTTGTGAAAGGACCTTCAGTAATCCTTACAGTATCACCTTTTTCAATTTCAACTGCTGGTTTTGGTTTCTCTTTTTTTCCTTCCTCTTCAAGTTCTTTAATTCTCGCAACCTCTTCATCTGAAAGTGGTTGGGGTT
>QMOP01000064.1 GCA_003650255.1 Caldisericota bacterium | reverse complement strand
TTGTATTTGGGAGCAAACTTAAAAATTCTTAATGAGAAAGTACATTCTTCTTCTGGAAATGGTTATGCTTTAGATTTTGGAATCTATTTTCCATTTTTGAAGTATTTCTCACTTGGTGTTTCTTATCTTAATTTTGGAGATTTTAGATTGAAAGTTGATGGTGAAAAGGTAAAACTTGATGTGCCAGAAGGATTAAGGGTTGGAGTTGGTTATAAGAGGGAAAATCTATTTTTTGACTTTGAATGGGAGGATGGAGAATATGAGGATATTTTGAGGTTTGGTGGAGAGGTTTGTTTTAAAGAAATCTATTTTGTAAGAGCAGGTTATGAGAGTTTATCAGAGGGGTTAAGTTTTGGTTTTGGAATAAAGTATAAATTATTCAAGAGAGAATGGTATGGGGGTTCTGGAATTAGAAGTGAAAAAGAGGGAAAAGTGCTTCTTATAAATTATAGTTTCTCTCCATTTTCAGAACTTGACGAATCAATTCACAGATTTGATATAGGACTTAAATTTTAACGATTTCTTATGAAAATCGTTTTATCCAGGGTAATTGATTGATCTCCTTTTGTTAAAGTCATTGATTGAATTTTTACAACGTATGAGGATACGTGGGTAAAATAAATAGAGTCAAGATAGTTGGAGATGAGTGTTGTTGTTGAACCATCAACAACTCTCATAAGTTTTTTTCCATTTTTGTAATATTTCATATTTCTTGTTTCACTTTCATCTTTAACATAGACAAACTGAATATATGTTTTTGTTTCACCTATTCCAGGGTCAATTCCGGTAACAGGATTTGAGGATTGTCTGATAAACCTTGTCATTTCATTTATTGCTGTTCTTGCCATATTTTGAATTATTGCTGTATCAGATGAAATCCAGTAGGAGTCAAATAAATTCTTCATGACATTTACAATTCCATAAATTAAAGCAAATGCAATTGCTATAACAACAATTGTTTCTATAAGAGTAAGTCCTTTTTTCATAAAGCTTATTATAGAAAAAATTTTATTGTCAATCAAAGTAATTTAGGGTAAAATAGTAAAGGGTGAGTAAGAAGAGTATGGGTATTTCTTATATTGAACTTTTGCTTGGTATAGCAATCCTTTCTTTTATTTTACTTGTTTTTGTTCAGGTTCTTTTTTATTCAATGCTTTCTGTTAAGGGAAGCCAGTTTAGATCTCTTGCTTATAACTGGGCAACAGATAGACTTGAATATTTAAAATCACTCAGTTATGATGACCCGGTTCTTACACCACTTTATCCGGTATGGAGTGATGATGGAGAAAAGGAACTTGTGGAAGGTATACTATTTAAAAGAAAATTAAGGGTAAGTGAAATTACTCAAGGGTTACTTAAAAATATTGAGGTTAAAGTTGAATGGACTGAAAGAAAGGAGGATAGAAATGTTACGGTTTCATCTTATAAAGCAAATTACTGAAAAAAAAGGAATTACATTTATTATGGCAATGTTCCTTTTTATAATTCTTTCTTTGATTACATTTGGACTTGTTCAACTTGTAAGATATGAATCAAGACAGTCAGCCTATGGTAATCTTTCTGAAAAAGCACTTTATATTGCCGAAGCAGGAATTGAGAGAAAAATTGCGGAACTTAAAGAAGACAATACTTCCTCAATTTCACTTACAAAATATGGAGAAGGAGAGTTTGAGGTTAGTGTAGTTGCTGGACCTGGTTCAGATGAGTATACTCTTGAATCAACTGGATATGTTCCTTCAAAAAGTAAATGGAAAGCAAGAAGAAAGTTAAGAGTTGTTGTAAGAGTTCTTCCTTCTGTTCCTTCCCATGCTCTTGCTTTTGGAGGAGATGCGGTAATTGAGTCAAATGTTACGATAAGAGGGACAATTCGTTCAAATAGAAAGATTGTTATAGGAAGTAATGTCACAATTACAGAGAGTGAGCCAGGAAAAGGAGATGCTTCAATATATACCTCTTATGATAAGGATGATCCTGCAATTTCAATAGGAACAAATTTTCATGTTGCAGTACCAGGACAGTATATAAAATCAAGAAGAAACTCTTCCCTTTCTCCAAACCAGCATCCTCCATATTCTGGTTCTGATCCGACACCACAAATTTATGATGAGACAAATATTGTTGAGAAGACAAATGTTACAATAGTTGAAAATGATAATTCTTCTGATACAGACCCTATTCAGGTTCCAAGTGTTGATACAGCAACACTTGTTGCAAATGCTGATTACACTGTGACTCCTTCCAATTATACTTCTATTCCAGGATTTACTCCTGCATGGAGCTGGGATTCAAAAGATAATGTTTTTGAACTTAATGCAAGTAACTGGGATCCAGGTGGAAAGATATACAATTTTACAGAAGGGATAAAGATTGTTTCTAATGTTACATTTACTGGTGAAGGGACATTCATTGTCAGTGATGGAGAGGCTGATTATGGAATAGAGTTAAGACAGAATGTTGATGGAGTCTATGATGGATATGCGAGGTTGAATCTTCTTGTTGTTGGAGGTGACTGGGACGAGTATGATATATGGATGAGGCAAAATATTTATATTCAAGGATATATATTTGGAAAATCAACCTCAACAGTTGAATCAAATGTAAATATTAAAGGAATTGTTGAGATTGGAGATGAATCAACAATAAACTCTAATATCACAATTGAACATTCAGATGATATACCTATGGATTTGCCCTGGCAGCAAGGTTCAACAGGAGGAATTGAGATTATTTCCTGGCAGGAAATAAAACCAGATTAATGATTTTTCTTCTTTTGTTCTTTTTGAAAATTAAACTTTTTTCCTCATTTTTAATTTTGAAATCTTCCTCTCCTCCTTTTGTTCCTGTATATGAAGGAGATTGTGCCTGGGCAGATTACGAAAATGATGGTGATTTAGATCTTTTTCTGATTGGTATTGGAAGTGATGGAGATCCTACTTCTGTTCTTTATTTGAATGATGGAAATGGAAATTTTACTGGTAAAGCACCGGGGTTTCCAGGGATAAAAACAGGTAGAATCTCTCTTGGTGATTTTGATGGAGATGGATTTGTTGATGTTGCTGTAACTGGAAATGATGAGAATGAAGAGGGTTTTCTTGGAATTTATAGAAATAATAAATTAGAAGCAGGAAAATATTTTGTGAAATATGCAACAGGACCAAAGATAGGAAAGTACAGTTCCTGTATCTGGGTTGATATTGATTCTGATGGAGATTTAGACCTTCTTGCAACTGGCTTTTTGACAGGAACAAGTTATCTTAAATTTTATTTGCTTGAAAATAAAGTTAATGAAGGAAAAGGATTTGTTATCAAAGAATTATTTGATGAGGGTTTTCAAAATGGAAATATTGCCTGTGCTGATTATAACAATGATGGATGGGTTGATATTGCAGTTACTGGAAATTCTGGTAAGTATTCTGGTAATCTTTCAACAAGGACTGTTATTTATAAAAATCTTGGTTATGGAGAGTTTGAAGTTGGTCAGGAACTTTATGGTTTAAGTGAGAGTTATCTTTCATGGTTTGATTACAATATGGATGGTTATATTGACCTTGGTTTATGTGGTTATAGATTTTTAGGAACCCCTGATAAGGTTGTAATAATTTATGAAAATCAGGGACCACCTAATTACAATCTTGTAATAAGCACTCAGTTTTCAGGAGTAAGAGGTGGGGTTATTGTCTGGGGTGATTATGATAATGATGGATATGGAGATTTCTTTACATCTGGAGAAAGTGAAGAGGTAGCATCCAGCTGGATTTATTCTTATTCTTTTAGTGATGGGAAATTTATTAAAATGGAAATTTTAAAAGGACTTCAGAGAGTCGCTGGAGCATGGGCTGATTTTGATAATGATGGAGACCTTGATTTATTTTATTGCGGTCAGGATACTGGAACTTATAATGGAGTTTCTCTTTTATATGAGAATACAGTTTCAACAAAAAACTTTTCTCCATCCATTCCATCCAGTCCTCAGCATACATATTCAGGAGGAGTACTTCATCTTTTCTGGGATGCTCCTGACGATGACCATACTCCAAAAGAAGGTATAAATTACTATATAAGAGTGGGGATGGTTTCAAAATCATCAAATATAGCAAGTGGAGTTATTGCTACACCTTTTATAGGATTTCAATCTCCTTCAAATTACAATGATTCACCAGGAATTACACTTGTTGACCTTCCAGAAGATGTTACATATTTCTGGCAGGTAAGGGCAATTGATTCTGGTTTTGCTGTAAGTGGTTGGACAGAAGAGAAATCAATTTTCTTACAGAGTTTTCCTCCATGCGCTATTTCAAATTTAACTGCTCTTCCAGGAAATATTGATGGAGAGATAATTTTAAAATGGACTGCACCTGGAGATGATGGAACCTCTGGAAGATGTGTTTTTTATGATGTAAGATATGCTTCAATTTCACTTAACAACTTAATAAAGGATGTCACTGAATTTCTTTCAGCACCTGTTTTTTCCCAGGAATGGACTCCTGAGGTTGGTGGAAAAGAGGAGATTAGAAGTATAACAGGACTTATTCCAGGAGTTACTTATTATTTTGGAATAAGGGGAAATGATGGATACAATTTTGGATACTGGGAAGCAGATGGTGTAAATAAAAAGAGATGGACTTATGCTCAGGATTTAGTCCCTTCATCTCCAACATGGAAAGGTATAACACCAGGAGATGAATCTCTTTTTATTGAGTGGAATAAGAATCCGGAGATAGATATTGAAAGATATTTTCTTGAAATGTCAACTTACCCTGACGGTGGTTTTTCTCTTATTTTTTCAACAAAACATCCAAATACATCCTTTCTTCTTACAGGACTTACAAATTATCTTACATATTATTTTAAAATAAGATGTAATGACTGGAGAGGGCATTATAGCACTTACTCCTCAACTATTTCAGCATATTCTTATGATGCAACTCCTCCAGAAAGGATAACAACACTTTCTTCAAAAACTTCTTCCATTCCAGGATGTATAGAACTTTACTGGATTGCACCTGGAGATTCTGAGGGGATAGAGGATGAAGCACCCTATAATGGAGTTTATCAAATTTCCATTTCAACATACTTCTTTGATACTTCAACAACAAGTTTTTATTCAAATTTTTTAATTCAGTTTTCTACTCTTACTCAGAGAGGAAATTATGAGTCATTCACTATAACAGGACTTTTCAATGATACAACATATTATATAAGGATAAGAGCAGGAGATGAGGTTCCAAATTTAAATGAGATTTCAAATATAACTTATTCAAAAACAAAAGATACTGTTCCACCAGCAGGAATAACAGACCTTTATTCTTTAACAGGAAAGAATCCTGGAGAAATAGAAATTTTCTGGCGGGCTCCAGGTGATAATGGGTTTAGAGGAAATGTTTCTGGAGGAAGATGGAGGATAGAAGCATCAACAAAAACAGATTTTTCTTTTATTACCTATTCTATTGAATTTTCAACTTCTTACACTTCAGGAGAAAAGCAAGTGTATGTTTTGACAGGTCTTACAGCAGGAACAAGTTATTATATAAGGATTCAGGCAGGAGATGAGGTTCCAAACTGGTCTTCTCTTTCAAATGTAACAACAGGTTTTTCAAGAGAGGACAATCTTCCTCCTGATGTCTATATCTTAGATCCAAAAAATAATTATTCTTATGGAAAACTTTTAAAGATTTCTGGAACATCATTTGATGACTATGGTGGAGTTAAAAAGGTTGAGGTGAATATTGAGGGAAAATGGTATCTTGCAAATGGAACAACAAGCTGGTTTTTGGATGCATCAACTTTCAGTTTTTCTTCTGGATACTATCATACAGTTCTTGCAAGGGCAGAGGATTTTTATGGAAATATTCTTTCAAGTTTTACTGTCTCAAAATCCTCTGTTTCATTTTACTTTGACTCAATTGCACCTTCCTCAATTACAGATTTATCCATATCAACAGGTGTAGAATCTGGAAGTATAATACTTTCATGGACTGCACCTTATGATTTACCTGAATATGAAAGAGTTTCCTCTTATATTGTAAAGTATGCAACATTTTCTCTATCAGATTTAACTTATTGGTGGAGTATTTCTTACTCTTATCCTGTTTCTCTTACACCGAAAAATCCAGGAGAAAAGGAAAGTATTACAATTACAGGTCTAAAAATGGGAGTTACATACTGGTTTGCTGTTAAGTCAATAGATGAGGTTGACTTTTATCATTCAACTTCTCCTGTTTCAAATATTGTTTATTCAATTCCAAGATACTCAAGTGATTTTGCTACATATTTTGAGGTTTTAGTTTCAACAGATTATATTCTTAAAGGTGTTCCACTCAATTTTACTGTTAAAGCACTTAATCCCCATACTCTCTGTTATGATTATGCAAAAGAGGTTGTCTTTTCAGGTGATTCTTCAATAACATTTTATCCTTTATCTTACAAATTTTCAACTCAGGATAAAGGTATAAAGGAGTTTCCTTCAGGAGCAGTTTTCAATAAGTCAGGTTCATTTTCTATTACTGTTTATGAAAAAGGGGAGAGTTCTATAAAAGGGACCTCAAGTATAATAAATGTTATTGAAAAGTTTGATGCTGTTATCCCTTATGTTGGAGAAGAGGTTGTAATTTATGATGGAAATAGTTATGATGGAAATTCCAGTATCTTGTTTCCTCAAGGGACATTTGATTCAGAACAAAAAATATCTATAACATTTAATCCAGAAAATGTTTCTTTCTACAAGGGTATTTCTCCATATATATCAGTTTTAATTGAACCTGATATTTTCTATAACAATGTAAGTTTACTTAAAATTCTTTACAATGACAGGGATAATGATGGAATTGTGGATGAGTTAGATTTAAAACCAGAGGAACTTGGAATATTTTACTGGGATGGAAAAAATTATAGAAGATTAAAAACAGAACTTGACAAAAACAAGCATCTCCTTATTACAGAAATTTTTAGAGGTGGATTATATTCTGT
>QMOP01000063.1 GCA_003650255.1 Caldisericota bacterium | reverse complement strand
ATTTATATTTGATAAAATTATGAAACTTATAACTTTAGTTTTAGTATTTGGTTTTACTTTTATGATGGTTAAAGAGGTTTATACTTCAATTAGAGCGAGAAAAGAAGTTTCAGAAGAGAAGGATTTTTTTGAAAATATAAAGGATAAAGAGATTTTGGTTGCTTTAAAGGAGTATAAAGAGAATCCATCTTATAAAACAGCATATAATCTTGGATGGCTTTTTGCAAAAAAGAAGATGTGGAAAAATGCAATTGAATTCTTTGAAAAAGCAATAAAATACAATCCAAGTAGTTTTGGTTCATACAATAACATAGGAAACATATATTTTCATCTTGGAAATCTTGAGAGAGCAATAGAATACTGGAAGATTTCTCTTAAAATAAAACCTGATCAGATTGATGCAAGGTTTAATCTTGGATATGCTTATTATTTAAGGGGAGAATTGAAACTTGCAGCAGAAAATCTTAAGAAGGTTCTTGAGATTGACCCAGAAAACGCAAAAGCAAAGATAGTGCTTAAAAAATTATACCAATGATTTGTTCATCATTTGGTAAGTGTGGAGGATGTTCAATACTTGATAAAAGTTATGATGAGCAACTATTAATAAAAAGGGAATTACTCCTTGATTATTTCAGAGAGTTTGAAGATAAAATCCATGAAATAGTTCCATCTCCATATCAGTATCATTATAGAAACAAAATGGAGTTTACATTTAAGAAGGAAAAGGATGATGTTCTTCTTGGACTCCACTGGAAGGGAAAGTTCTGGAAGATTGAAAATATTAAGGACTGTCTTCTTGTAAATCCTATTGTAAATGAAATTCTTTCATCTGTCAGAGATTTTGCGAAAAGACACAATTTTGAAATATATGATTCAAAAAAACATAAAGGAAATTTTAGGTATCTTGTTGTAAAAGAATCAAAAAAGAAAGAGGAGTTTCTTCTTGTATTTGTAACTTATAGAGAGGAGTTTCCTTTCAAAGATGAGATTGTGAATTTTCTTACTGAAAGATTTAAAAATATTAAAAGTGTTTACTGGGGAGTAAATCCAGAAGTTTCTGATGTTGCCTTAAGTAAGAAACTCTACCATATTTATGGAGAGAAAAATCTTGTTGAGGAGATTGGAGATAAGAAGTTTTTGATATCTCCATACTCATTCATTCAGCCAAACATTTACATAACAGAGAGGATGTATGAGTTTATAAAGGAAGTATCAGGAGTTAAAAAAGATGATGTTATACTTGACCTTTATTCTGGTTCTGGTGGTATTTCAATAATTCTTGCTGATTTTGTAAAGTATTTTTATGGAATAGAAATGGATGAAAATTCATGGAGAGTTTCACTTGAAAATATGAAAATAAACGGAATAAAAAATGGAGAATTTCTTCTTGGAGATGTGAGAAAGGTTGTTCCGAGATTAAGAAGGAAGAGTTTTGATTTAGTAATAACAGACCCACCAAGAAGTGGGATGAGTAAAAAAAGTATTAGAAGAGTTGTTGAACTTGATTTCAATAAATTGATATATATAGGTTGTAATTTAAGAAGCACTGTTGAGAATTTGAGAGAATTTTTATACAATGGATTTAGTGTTAAGGGAATATATCCATTTGATATGTTTCCAAATACAATGCATATAGAGGTTGTAATACATTTTGAAAGATGAGAATCCTTGAAGATTTAAATGAGGAGCAGAGAGAAGCGGTTTTATATGATAAGGGACCGATTCTTGTTCTTGCAGGAGCAGGAACGGGTAAAACGAGGGTATTAACCTATAAAATAGCATATTTTATTTTAAAAGGAGTTCCACCAGAGAAAATACTTGCTTTAACATTTACAAATAAGGCGAGTGAAGAGATGCTTGAAAGGGTGAGGAATCTTGTTGGAGAAAAGAGTTTAAGGATGTTTATTGGGACATTTCACAGTTTCTGTTTAAGAATTTTAAGAAATGAACTTTCAAAGGTTGGAAGGTCATCAAATTTCATAGTTTATGATGAGGAGGATCAACTTGCCTGTATAAAAGAGGTGATAAAGGAACTTGGTCTTGATAGAATAATCAGTTCTCCAAGAAATATTTTATATCTTATTGAAAGAGCAAAGGATAGTCTCATAGACCCAGAGAGTTACCTTTTACATTCAAAAGCAAAGTTTGACTATTACAGGGAGGAGGTGGCAAAGGTTTATAAAGCATACCAGGATTATTTAAAAAGAATGAATGCATTTGATTTTGGAGATCTGATTATGGAAGTTGTGAAACTTTTTAAAGAAAGGAATGAGATACTTAAAAAGTATGAGGACAATTTTGACTGGATACTTGTTGATGAGTATCAGGATACAAATTATGCTCAGTATATTCTTTTAAAAATGCTTGCAAGAAAAAAAAGGAAGATATTTGTTGTGGGAGATGAGGATCAGGCAATATATGCATGGAGGGGAGCAACTATTCAAAATATTTTGAAGTTTGAAAGGGAATGGGAAGGATGTAAGGTTGTGAAACTTGAGAAGAATTACCGTTCAACAGAAAGAATCCTTTTTCATGCTTCAAAACTTATTTCTCACAATATTTCAAGATACAGTAAAAATCTTTACTCAGTAAAAGGTGGAGGATATCCTGTTATATTCAGAAGATTTCCAAGTTGTGAAGATGAAGGAAGGGGAGTGTGTCTTGAGATTTTGAAACTTGTTAATGAAGGATACAATTTTGAGGATATAGCAGTATTTTACAGAACAAATGCACAGTCAAGAATAATTGAGGAGATGATGAGAAGATA
Source organism: Caldisericota bacterium (assembly GCA_003650255.1). Classification (GTDB taxonomy): domain Bacteria; phylum CG03; class CG03; order B21-G15; family B21-G15; genus B21-G15. Next base: position 4,558 of record QMOP01000063.1, on the reverse strand, counting down.
CAATATTAACTATGAAATAGTTGGAAGTGTAAGTTTCTATGAGAGGAAAGAGATAAAGGATATTATCTCATATCTTGTTGTTATTGCTGAACCAAAACAGGATATGCATCTTTTAAGGATTATAAATATTCCTTCAAGAGGAATTGGAAAAACGACAGTTGAGAGATTAAAAAAGTTCGCAGGAGAAAAAGGAACTTCAATTTATGAATTTATAAAAAATGATGAATTAAATTTTCTTAAAAAGGGGACAAGGAAATCATTAAAAGATTTTGTAAATTTAATTGAAAGGTTAAGGGGAATTGAAAAGGAGGTTTCTGTTTCAGAACTTGTTAAAGAACTTGTAAAAGAAATAAAGTATTTTGAGTATCTTGATTCTATTGAGAAGGAAGGGGTGAGTTTCAGAAAGGACAATGTTGGTGAGTTTATTTCAAGTTGTGTTGAGTTTGAAGAAAATAATGAAATTGTTGACTTGAGAGAATTTTTAAATTATCTTTCTTTAATAACTCCTTATGATGAGTATAAGAGAGAAGGAGGAAGGGTAACACTTATGACACTTCATCTTGCCAAGGGTTTAGAATTTAAAGTTGTATTTATAACAGGCCTTGAAGAAGGAATTCTTCCATATAGAGATGCACTCTATGATCCTGAGGAGCTTGAAGAGGAAAGAAGACTCTTTTATGTCGGTATGACAAGAGCAAAAGAAAGATTATATTTAAGTTGTGTTTATTCAAGAATGCTCTATGGAACACCAAGATTTCTTGATGTTTCAAGATTTATTGAAGAAGCAGAAATTGAGGTTGACTATGATAGATATAGAGCACATAATTGAACTTGCAAGGTTATATGTAACAGAAGAAGAAAGAGAAAAGTTTAAAAAACAACTTCCAGAGATTATTGAGTTTTTTAAAAATCTTGAAGAACTTGATACTGAGAATATCCTTCCAATATTTCACACACTGGGTGTGAAGAATGTGATGAGAGAGGATAAGATGAGGAAGTTTGAGGACAGGGAACTTATACTTGAGAATGCTCCCGAAAGAGAAGAGGATTTCTTCAAGGTTAAGAGGGTAATAGAGGAGATATGAGTATAAAGGAAATTGTTGAAGGAATAAAGAATAAGAAAATAAAAGCAAAGGAGGTTGTTGAGGAGTGTTTAAAGGAAATAAGAGAAAGGGATAAAGGGGTAAATTCTTTTATAACAGTTTTTGAAGAGGATGCAATTAAAGAAGGAGAATTAATTGATAGGAATCTTGAAGATTTAAAGGATAAAAAACTTCTTGGAGTTCCAATATCAATAAAGGATAATATCCTTGTAAAAGGTAAAAGAACAACAGCAGGTTCTAAAATACTTGAAAATTACATCGCTACTTATGATGCAACTGTTGTAAAAAGATTGAAAGAGGAAGGTGCTATAATTATTGGAAAGACGAATATGGATGAGTTTGCTTTTGGTTCTTCAACTGAGACATCTTACTTTGGTCCAACAAGAAATCCTGTTGATATAGAGAGGGTTCCTGGTGGTTCTTCTGGTGGAAGTGCTGCAAGTGTAAGTGCTGGATTTGTTCCATGTTCACTTGGTTCAGATACTGGTGGTTCAATAAGACAGCCAGCAAGTTTTTGTGGTGTTTTTGGACTTAAACCAACTTATGGAAGGGTTTCAAGGTATGGTCTTATTGCGTTTGCCTCTTCACTTGACCAGATAGGTCCTTTTGCAAAAAATACTTTTGATCTTGCTTTAATAATGGAGGTAATAGCAGGTTATGATGAGTATGATTCAACATCTTTAAATGAGGAGGTCCCTGAGTATTCAAAAGATATTGAGAATTTTGATATAAAGGGTGTAAAGATTGGGCTTCCTGATGAGTATTTTGAACTTGGGGTTGATAGTGAAATTAAGGATAGGATTTTAGGAATATGTAAAAAACTTGAGGAAGAGGGATCAATAATTGAAAGGATTAAACTTCCTCATACAAAGTATGCTGTAAGTGTTTATTATATTGTTGCTCCAAGTGAGGCAAGTTCAAATCTTGCAAGGTATGATGGAGTTAAATATGGATATTCAAACAGAAATGGAAAGGATTTGATTGAAGATTATTTCCTTACTAGAAGAGATGGTTTTGGAGAGGAGGCAAAAAGGAGGATAATTATAGGAACATTTGCTTTATCAAGTGGATATTATGATGCTTATTATCTTAAAGCACAGAAGGTAAGGACACTTATAAAAAGAGATTTTGAGGAGGCATTTAAAAAAGTTGATTTTATAATAACGCCAACCTCTCCTCAGGTTCCATTTAAAATAGGAGAAATTCTTGACCCCATTTCAATGTATATGCAGGATGTTTTCACAATTCCAGCAAGTTTAGCAGGAATACCAGGATTGAATTTTCCTGCTGGAAGAAATAAGGATGGACTACCAATAGGGCTTCAGATTCTTGGAAAAAAACTTTCAGAGAGAGAAATTTTTTGTTTTAGTTTTTTTCTTGAAAAAATTCTTGAAAAGGAGGTGATGGATCATGGCTAAGAAGAATAAGGAGAATGACATTGTAATTGGAGTTGAAGAGAAATCATCTTGGAAGGAGGTTCTTAAAAAAGCAGAAGAGGGTTTTAAGGTTATTGGAGAGAAGGCAAAAAAACTTGCTCAAGAACTTGAAAAACAGGCAGAAGTTGCTGCAAGTGTTTCAAGATTGAAAATTGAGGAGATGAGTTTGAAAAGTCAACTTGAAAAAATTGATATTGAAATTGGGAAGAAGGTTGCTAAAAATGAGGAATTAAAGAAAAATTTAGAAATTGCAGAACTTATTAAAAAAGTTGAGAGTATTGAGAAGGAGATTAAGCAGAAGCAAAGAAAAATTAAGGAGATTTCAAAAAAGAAATGATGGATTGGGAAGTAGTAATAGGACTTGAGGTTCATGTTCAACTTAAGACAAAGAGTAAGATGTTTTGCTCTTGTTCAACAGATTTTGATTCTTTACCAAATGAAAATATTTGTCCTATATGCACAGGTCAACCAGGTGTTTTACCAAAGATAAATAGAAGAGCAATTGAACTTGCACTTATTGCAAGTAAAATTCTTAACTGTAAGATAAACAGAATATCAAGATTTGCAAGAAAAAACTATTTTTATCCAGACCTTCCAAAAAACTATCAGATTTCACAATATGAAGAACCAATTGGATATGATGGGTATCTTGAACTTCCATCAGGAAAAAGAATTGGAATAATGAGGGTTCATCAGGAGGAGGATACAGGCAAACTTCTTCATTATATTGGTTCAAGAAAACTTGATTACAGTTTGATTGATTTTAACAGGTCAGGCATTCCTTTACTTGAAATTGTTTCAAAGCCAGATATAAGAAGTCCTGAAGAAGCAGTTGAGTATCTTACTTTTTTAAGATTAAATTTGATTTATGCTGGAATTTCTGATTGCGATATGGAGAAAGGGAGTCTGCGCTGTGATGCAAATTTATCTGTAAGAAGAAAAGGAGAGAAAGAACTTGGCGTAAAGGTGGAAGTTAAAAATATGAATTCGTTTAAAAGTGTTAAGGATGCTCTTTCATATGAAGCAAGAAGACAGATAAAACTTCTTGAAAAAGGGGAGAAGATAATTCAAGAGACAAGATTGTGGGATGAAAGGGGAGGAGTAACAAAATCAATGAGAAGGAAGGAGTATGCACATGATTATAGATACTTTCCTGATCCTGATCTTGTTGAACTTGAATTTGATGAAGAGTTTCTAAATGAGGTTTTTTCAAAAATTCCTGAACTTCCTCTTGAGAGAAGAAGAAGATATATAGATGAACTTTCACTTTCAGAGTATGAAGCAGATGTTTTTATATCAAATAAAGAAGCAAGTGATTTTTTTGAGGAGGTTATAAAAGGAGAAAATGATAAAAGTTTTTTTAAAGAAGCAAGTTCATGGATACTGAATGATTTACTTGGAATTTTAAACGAAAGAAAATTATCATTTAATGAGTTAAAATTAAAGCCAGAACATTTGAAGGAACTTGTTAAATTGAAGATTTCAGGTAAAATTACTTCAAAAATAGGAAAGGAAATATTTCCGGTTATGCTTGAAAAGGGTGAGTTTCCCTCAAAACTTCTTAAAGAACTTGATATGGAACAGATACAGGATGAAGATGAGATAAGAAGGATATGTTCTTGTGTTTTGAAGGAGAATCAAAAGGTTGTTGAGGATTATAAGAAGGGAAAGAAGCAGGCAATAGGGCGTCTTGTTGGAGAGGTGATGAAGAAGACAAGGGGAAGGGCAAATCCAAGAGCTGTTAATGAGATTCTGAGGAATTTACTTGAATCTTCTCCATAACTGCCACAATTGAACCTACAGGAATTTTTGACTTCATTAAAATAGGAATCTTTTTTTCATCATCTGTAAAATATACAAGGATTCTTCCTTTTGCTTTAAAGATTCCTTCATCCCTTAATTTTGGTTCAACAAGAATTGTATTATATGTTTTCCCATCAATCTTTATTTTTCTTTTTCCATGATAAACAACTTTTAATTTCCAAAGTTTTCTTTTTGTATAAACATCAAATTTAATAT
>QMOP01000062.1 GCA_003650255.1 Caldisericota bacterium | reverse complement strand
CTTATATCTTCTGGAAACTTCATTTTATAAAATTATAAAAATAAAAATATTTTAAAAATCTTGAAATATTATACCTTTTTAAAGCGCCTTTAAAAACAATTTTTGACTTTCTCTTTAATTCTTCAACAACAAGTTTTCTTTTTTCTTTATCAAGATTTCTATCTTTTAGAAGTTTTTTCAGAGCATATATTCTAAATCTGTCCATAGCAGGATATTTTTTTGAGAGTTGGTCTGGATGCCCACCTCTTTTTATTATAAGTTTCTCAGGTATAAATCCAACAGGATAATCTTTTGTGATTCTTAACCAGAGGTCATAATCTTCACATACAGGAAGTTTTTCATCAAATTTGTATTTCTCAAGAACCCATCTTCTGAAAAGTGCAGACGAAGGACTTATTATACAGAGAGGAAGACATTTTTCAAAAATAAATCCATCATATTTTTTATGTTTCTTTTTCTGATTTAAAAATTCTCCATTTCTATACCAAACTTCATCTGTATAACACAATGGATATTGAGGATTTTCTTTTAAAAAATTAACTTCTTTTTCAAGTTTCTCTTTTTTCCATAAATCATCTGAATCAAGATAAGCAATATACTCTCCTTTACTTAACTTAAAACCAACATTTCTTGCAGAGGATATTCCTCTATTTTTCTGCCAGAAATATTTAACAGGATATTTTTTTACAATTTCCTCTGTTCCATCAATAGATCCATCATCAACAACAATTATTTCAATCTCCTTATATGTTTGATTCAGGACACTTTCAATTGCCTCTTTTAAAAAATTTTTTCTGTTATATGTTGTAATGATTACGCTTACCATACCGTAATTATACAAATTTTTCTTGACAAAACTATATATAGTTTTTAAACTTAATTTGGCTCTAAATATAGATAGTATGCAGTGTCCGTTTTGTGGAAATAGAACAACAAAGGTCCTTGAGACAAGACATATCGATTCTTCATTTGTTATCAAAAGAAAGAGAACCTGTCCGAGATGTAAAAAAAGATTTACAACATATGAAAGAATTGAGGCGTCTCCAATTGTTGTGATAAAAAGGGATGGTTCAAGAGAGCCATTTGACAGAGAAAAATTGAAAAGGGGAATAATTGAGGCATGCAGTAAAAGGCCTGTTTCTCTTGATGAGATTGAAAAAATAGTTGCTGATATTGAGAAGGACCTTCAATCTTATATTATGGAGATTTCATCAAAAGAGCTTGGTGAGATGGTTTTAAAGAGATTGAAAAAACTTGACAAAATTGCATATATAAGGTTTCTTTCAATATATCAGAATTTTGATTCTATTGAGGATTTTATAAAGGTTATAAAAAAGATGAAGAGGTCAAAGGTTGGAATTTAATGAATAAAAATATAATTTCTGATAAAAATGAGATTTCAAGAATTATAAAGCGTCTTTCAGCAGAAATTTTAGAGGATTTAAAAGGTTCAAAGGACCTTGTTCTTATTGGAATAAGAACAAAAGGTGTATATATTGCAAAAAGAATAAGAAAGGAGATAGAGAAGCAGGAAAAAAGGAAGGTTCCACTTGGTATTCTTGATATAACACTATACAGGGATGACATAGAAAGAATTACGGAGCATCCAAAAGCAAAGGAGACAATAATTGATTTCAATATTGAAAATAAAGATATTGTTCTTGTAGATGATGTTATATGGACTGGAAGGACTGTAAGGGCTGCAATTGATGAGATTATGGATTTTGGCAGGCCAAGAAGAATAAAACTTTGTGTTCTTGTTGATAGAGGAGAAAGAGAACTTCCTATTGAACCAAATTATGTTGGAAAAAAAGTTGTTTTGAGGAAAAATGAGTGGGTTGAGGTTTATTTAAAAGAAACTGATGGAATGGATGGAATAGTTATTCTTAGTAAAAGAAGATGAAGTTAAAAAGAAAGGATTTACTTGGACTTGAGGAGCTTTCAAGAGAAGAAATAGAACTTATTCTTGATACAGCAATCCCAATGAAGGAACTTTTTACAAGAACTGTTAAGAAGGTTCCAACTTTGAGAGGAAAGACAGTTGTAATTTTATTTTATGAACCATCAACAAGAACAAGGGTCTCTTTTGAACTTGCTGCAAAAAGATTAAGTGCTGATACAGTAAATATTTCAACCTCTGCTTCAAGTGTTGTTAAAGGTGAAAGTTTAATTGATACTGCAAAGACAATTCAGGCACTTGGTGCTGATTTTATTGTTATTAGACATCCAAATTCAGGTGCTCCTCACATTTTAAGTAAATATGTTTCATGTTCTGTAATAAATGCTGGAGATGGAATGCATGAGCATCCAACTCAAGGGCTTCTTGACCTTTTCACAATAAGGGAGAAAAAGGGAAGAATAGAAGGACTTAAGGTTGGAATTGTTGGAGATATACTTCATTCAAGAGTTGCAAGGTCAAATATATGGGGATTGAAGAAGATGGGAGCAGAAGTGTATGTTATAGGACCTGCAACACTTATTCCAAAGGATATTGAATCTCTTGAAGTTAAGGTTTATTACAAGATTGAGGATGTTATTGATAAGCTTGATGTTATAAATATTTTAAGAATTCAAAGGGAGAGACAAAAGGAGCATCTTTTTCCGTCTCTTGAGGAGTATAGTGAGATTTTTGGTGTTAATTTTGAAAAATTGAAAAAAGCAAGGAAAGACCTTCTTATTATGCATCCTGGACCGATGAATAGAGGAGTTGAAATTTCAGGAGATGTTGCTGATTCGAAAAATTCAACAATTTTGGAACAGGTTACAAATGGAGTTGCTGTTCGTATGGCAGTTCTTTATCTTTTAAGTGGAGGAGGAGAGATTGAAACTTCTACTTAAAGGAGGAAGGGTTATTGACCCTGAATCAGGAATTGATGAGATACTTGATATCTACATTGAAGGTGATAGGATAAAGAGAATTGGAAAGAATTTAAAAATAAGAGCAAAAGTAATAAATCTAAGAGGAAAGGTTGTTGGTCCAGGACTTATTGACCTTCACACCCATTTGAGAGAACCTGGAAGGGAGGACGAGGAAACAATAAGTTCAGGAACTCTTGCAGGAGCAAAAGGAGGATATACCTCTTTATGCAGTATGCCAAATACTGAACCCCCATGTGATTCAGTTTCAGGAGTAAAATTTATAACAACAACAGCAAAACAGCAGGGAGTTATAAGGGTTTTTCCTGTTGGAGCAATAACAGTTGGAAGAAAAGGAGAGATTTTGACTGAAATTGGTAAGATGAAGAAAGCAGGGATTGTTGCGATAACAGATGACGGTTTACCTGTTATGAACTCTCTTGTAATGAGAAGAGCAATGGAGTATACCAAGATGTTTGATATATTTATCATCTCTCATCCAGAGGATATAAACTTGAGTAAAAATGGAGTTATGAATGAAGGAGTGGTATCAACAAAACTTGGATTAAGGGGGATTCCAAGACAGTCAGAGGAGATAATGGTTGCAAGGGATATATTTCTTGCTGAACTTACAGGATGTCATCTACATCTTGCACATATTACAACTGAGAAGAGTGTTGAACTTGTTAGAGATGCTAAAAAGAAAGGTTTGAAAGTTACATGTGAAGTAACTCCACATCATATTTCTTTAACAGAAGAAAATGTTATTGGTTATGATACAAATTGTAAAATGAATCCTCCTTTAAGAACCGAAAAGGACAGAAGAGCGCTTATTAGAGGAGTAAAGGATGGAACTATTGATGTTATTTCAACTGACCATGCTCCTCATCTTGATACAGAGAAGGAAAGGGAGTTTGACCTTGCTCCATTTGGAGTTATTGGACTTGAGACCGCTTTAAGTATTGTTCTTGAATTTCTATACAGAAAAAGAGAGATTTCACTTTCTGATGTTTTCAAAATTATGAGTTTAAATCCTGCAAGAATATTGAAAAATGATGATATTGGAAGAATTCAGGTTGGAAAATTGGCAGATATTGTTGTTATAGACCTTGATAAGGAATGTTTGATTACAAAAGATTTCTTTGTTTCAAAGAGTAAAAATTCTCCTTATATTGGAAAAAAATTGAGGGGTTTTCCTGTTCTTACAATCTGTGGAGCAAGAATTGTATGGAAGTCAAAAGATTTCTCATAAAATTGCAAAAGTTCATGAAATTTGGAATATTTGTAAAGAAATTTACCACTTAAAAGTTGAAGGAAGGGGTATCTCAAGGAATATAATTCCCGGTCAGTTTTTTCATATTAAAATTAACGAACTTCCTTTAAGAAGACCGTTAAGTGTTTTTGATGTTAAAGGAGATTTTGTTGAGTTTATTTTTAAAATTAGGGGAAAAGGGACAAAGATTTTAAGTTCTATAAAGAAGGGAGAAAAGATTGATTTAATAGGACCATGTGGAAATGGATTTAAGATTTTTGATTCAAGACCCATATTTTTTGCAGGTGGAATTGGATTTGCTCCTCTTTATTTTCTTGCTAAGAATTATAAAAGAAAAGGTGTTTTTGTATATGGAGTAAGAAGAAAAAAGGAGTTTGTTCCTTTTAAAGTTCATGGACATAGATTTATAAGAGTATCTGAAGAAGAAGGAAAAAAGGTTACAGATTTTCTTAATTTAATTGAAGATGATGATATTATTTATGCAGCAGGACCAAGGGATATGTTAAAAAAGATTATCGGATTTTCTAAAAGAAGAGGGGTTAAATGTTTTTTCTCATGGGAGGAGAGAATGGGATGTGGAATAGGATTATGCAGATGTTGTGTAATTTTTACAAAGGATGGAAATAAGAGAGTGTGTGTTGATGGTCCTGTTTTTTCAAGTGATGAGGTTGAATTAGAATGGCTTTAAATTTTGCCTCTTTAAAACTTTCCTCTCCTTTTATGACAGCAAGTGGATGTTCTGGTTATGGTTGGGAATTGAATAATCTTTTCCCAAAGGTCAATTATGGAGCAGTAACAACAAAAACAATAACTTATAAAGAAAGAAAAGGAAATCCACCACCAAGGATTTTTGAGATTGAAGGAGGAGTTATAAATAGGGTTGGACTTGAGAATTGTGGTGTTTTTAAGTTTATAGATGAACATCTTCCAAAACTAAAAAAATCAGGAGTGAATTTTATTGTAAGTATTTATGGAGAAAATTTGGAGGAATGGGTTGAAATTTTGAAATTGTTAAAGGGAAGGGGAGTTAAGTTTTTTGAGTTAAACCTCTCCTGCCCAAATCTTAAAAATAGAATTGTTCAAGAAGATGTAGGATATGTAAGGAGAGTTGTAAGAAGTTTAAGAAAATTTAGAGGGGTTAAACTTATAGCAAAAATAAACGCAATACATTCACCGATTGAACTTACAAAGAAACTTATAGAGGATGGAATTGATGGAATTGTATGTTCAAACACATTTCCTTGTTCATTCATTTTTAATGGAAAGATTTATGACGGTGGAGTTTCAGGAAGGGTTATAAAACCGGTTGTTCTTAAGGTTGTAAAGGAATTAAGAAAAAGATTTAGAATTCCTCTTGCTGCATGTGGCGGAATATACTCAAAAGAGGATGTTGATGATTATAGAAAGGTGGGAGTTGATTTTTTTGTTCTTGGTTCAATTCTTTTAAGGGAACCTGATATAGGAAAATGGCTCAAATAATTTTTGCTCTTGATTTTGATGACATTAAGGAAGCAAAAAGGTGGATTAAAAGATTGAAGAGGTATGTCAATTTCTTTAAAATTGGGTATCAACTTTTCACAAAATATGGAATTGATTCTTTAAAGGTTGTAAAGGATGAGGGAAAAGATATTTTTCTTGATCTTAAACTTTTTGATATTCCTGAAGTATGTGGAAAAGCAGTTGAAAATGCTGCTAAATTTGGAGTTTATTCCATAACAATACATCTTCTTGCAGGAGAGAAAGTAATTGAGTATGCAAAGAGAAGTCAAATTAATGGTTATCCTCATATATGGGGGGTTACAGTTCTTTCATCATTGGAAGGGGATTCCCTTAAACTTGCAAAAATTGGAGCAAAGTATGATATTGATGGATTTATTGTTTCTGGAAAGGATGTTGGAAGGTTGAGGAATAAATATCCTAAAAAGGAGATAGTAGTTCCGGGAATTAGGTTAAAGGGTGGTTCAAAACATACCCATAAAAAAGTTCTTACTCCTGAGGAAGCGATAAAACTTGGTGCTGACTTTCTTGTCATGGGAAGAGCAATAAGAGAAGTAAAAGATCCTGTAAGTTTTCTGAAGAAACTGTTAAAATATAAAAGGAGGTACAATGAGTAGAGTTGATACGAATGTAATAATTAATTCTTTTCAATCTTTACCTAAAAAGGAAAAGAAGAAAATTATTGATAAGTTGCTTGAAGACGAAAGATTAAGGGAAGATGTTATTGATATTGTCAAATCTTTGTTAAGAGAGAAAGAAAGAAGTATTCCGTATTCAAAGGTTAGAGGAGAACTGAAGAGAGCGGGAAAATTGTGAAATATTCCCTTTATATAAAACCATCAGCTAAAAAAGAACTATTTGATTTACCAGTAAAAGTATTAAAGAAGGTAGACGAAGCAATAATTAGTTTAAAAGCAAATCCACGACCTATTGGGTGTAAAAAGCTTAAACCTTTTGACCTTTTCAGAATAAGGGTTGGTAGTTACAGAGTGGTTTATCAAATAGATGACAAAAGAAGGAAAGTGGTGATAATTGGGATAGGACATCGCAGAGAAATTTACAGAAAATGAAAAAGATTTTCAAAAAAGCAATAAAAAAAGGACATTTCCTTCTTGCAAGTGGTTATCATTCTGAGTATTATTTTCAAGGGTATGAACTTTTAAAATATCCAAGGATTGCTTCAAAGTTAGGAAAAGAGATTTCAAAAATGTGGAATAAGGATGATATTGATGTTGTAGTTTCTCTTGCAGTTGGTGGTATTGTTCTTGGACATGAAGTTGCAAGGGCATTGAATAAAAGACATATATTTTTAGAAAGAAAAAATAAAGAGTTTTCACTTGAAAGGGGTTTTAAACTTAAAGAAGGAGAAAGAGTTTTACTCGTTGAGGATGTTGTTACAACAGGTGGTAGTTTAAAGGAGGCAATAAGAGTTTTAAAAAAATATAAAGTTAGAATAGTAGGAATCACAGCACTCCTTTTAAGAGGAAATGTTAAATTCAGATACCCTTTTAAGACACTTCTTAAATTAAAAATTGAAAAATATAAACCTGAAAACTGTCCACTATGCAGAAGAAATGTTCCACTCTCCATTCCAGGAACAAAACAGAAAAAATGAAGAAAATTGTTTTTATAATACTTGTTTTAGAATATATTTCGGTTGCGTATTTTAATTTGTTGATAAATAATTTTTCACAGGCAGGAGAACAGAATAAATGGATAGAAATTTCAGATAAGATAAAGG
>QMOP01000061.1 GCA_003650255.1 Caldisericota bacterium | reverse complement strand
TTTTTAAAACCGACTTCTATCAGATTTCCTTCTTTCTTTGAATAAAGATAATTTCCAGTTGAAAAGGAAAAATAAAACCTGTCAAATTCAGGAAACGAATAAAACTTTATAAAATCATATCTTCCTTCTTTAAAAATAGTCAAGAGTTTTTCTGAATAATTCCAGACAGTTCTTAAATTGGTTACCTTTGAAAATGCGTTTGTCAAAAAAAGTTCAAGTGGTATATATAATCTGTCTTTAATAATTTTCGGAGATTTTCTCAAACTTTTTCTCTCTCCATTTATGATAACAGAATTACTGTTAAGGAATAAAATTATATCTTCTCCAAGAAAAATTCTTTTACTTCCCTTATCAAACCTAACATTAAGAGAATAAATATTCTCTATCTCCTCTTTCCTTAAATAACCCATCCCTTTTATAAGAAAAAGATTTGCTTTAAACTGGTGAGAATTCTTTTTTACTGTTATATCAATTTTTTTTACATCAAATGAATAGGAAATAGAGAGAAAAAAAATTAAACTAATCCATATCATACCAGTTTTTTCCTTTCTTATATTCAACTTTAAGTGGAACCTTTAAGGAAACTGCATTCTCCATTATTTCTTTTATATCTGGAATAAAATCCTCAACTATATTTTCTTTCACTTCAAAAAGCAATTCGTCATGAATCTGAGAAAGAATATAAGCATCTATATTATTTTTCTTAATAAAATCATAAATTTTCACCATTGCAACCTTTATTATATCAGCACTTGTTCCCTGAATAGGAGTATTTATTGCAATTCTTTCACCATACTGAATAACATCCTTCCTTGATGAAGAAAACTCATAAATCCTTCTTTTTCTTCCAAGTAGTGTAGTAACGTATCCCTTAATTTTTGCTTCATTAACAATATTTTCAATAAAATTTTTAACCCCTTTATATTTTTCAAAATACTTATTTATAAATACCTGTGCCTCCTTTTCAAGAATCCCTATATCTCTACTTAATCCATAAGGAGAAATACCATAAACAATTCCAAAATTTACAACTTTGGCAATCCTTCTTTCATCCTCACTTATATCCTTTTTTCCAAATAACTCCATTGCGACCTCTGTGTGAATATCCCTATCCTTCTTAAATGCCTCAATAAGAACAGGATCCTCAGAATAGTGTGCAAGAACTCTTAAATCAATCTGCGAATAGTCAAATGAAACAAAAATATAACCATCTTCGGGTATAAACGCCTTTCTAATCTTTGACTGAAGTTCTCCTCTTTTTGGAATATTCTGAAAATTTGGATTTGAAGAGGAGAGTCTTCCTGTCTGAGTTATTGTCTGATTGAAATTTGGATGGATTCTTGAGTTCTCATCAAGTCCCTGAAGGATTGGCTCAATATATGTTGAACGTAGTTTCTGAATTTCTCTATATTTAAGAATTAATTCTGGAAGTGGATGAAGTTTTGAAAGTTCTCTTAAAACCTCTTCTGAAGTTGAAGGACCCGTCTTTCCTTTTTTTAAAACAGGAAGTTTTAATTTCTCAAATAAAACAAATGAAAGTTGTTTTGGAGAATTTATATTTATTCCTGCTCCACAATAAGAAAAAATCTCCTTTTTTACTTCATTCTCCATTCCAACAATCTCATTTAAAAACTCCTTCAAATATTTCCTTGAAACCTTTATACCCCTTTTCTCCATTTCAGAAAGAACCCTTACAAGTGGAAGTTCTACTTCGTAGTAAAGAGAACCTAATCCTTCTTTTTCAATTTCTTCAATAAAATCCTTCTCAATTTTCTTTAATCCCTCAAGGATAAAAACAATACTCTTTAATTCATCATTTTCAGGAACTCTAACAGAAAGTTTCTCTTCAAAAATAGAAACAAAATCCTTCTTCCTTGAAGGGTCAATAAGATAAGAAATGAGTTCTAAATCAAAATATTCCCCTTTTAACTCTATATCGTAATCAAGAAAAAATTTAATTACATCTTTTAAAGAAACTGCATATTTCTTTATGGAGCCATCCTCAAGAACCTTTTTTAAAGAAATCAAACTCTTCTTATCAGAATTCTCTATTACAAAATTCTTCTTCCCTGACAATCCGATCAAAATCCTTCCATTTCTATAAATATGAATAAAAATTTTATCCTTAATACTTTCCAATACCCTTTCAAAATTTTTTCTCAAAATCTCAAACTCAAATTCAACCTTTGAAGAAAGGATTTCCCTTAAGATTGACCTGAATTCAAATTTTTTAAAAACAGAATAAGCAACCTCTTTATTCAAACCATTATATTTAAAATCATTAAGTTTATAATCAATATCGCAACCTCTCAGTTTTGTAAGTTCAAGTGAAAGAAAAGCAGTTTCTTTACTCTTTAAAAGTTTTTCTCTTGTTTTGATATCAATGGAATCTAAATTCTTATAAATTTCATCAAGTGAGGAAAATTTAAGAAGAAGATTTTTTGCTCCCTCTTTTCCTATTCCTTTAACACCAGGAATATTATCAATTTTATCTCCAACAATTGCAAGATAATCTGGTATCTTCTGAGGCGTGACTCCAAAAATTTCAATAACCTCTTTCCTGCCAATAACAATATCCTTTTTATCATCATAAACAAACACATTTTCATCAACAAGTTGCAAGATATCTTTATCACCTGAAACAATAAAAATGTTAATATTCTCCTTTTTAAACTTATCAACAATTGCCTTTATTAAATCATCTGCCTCATAGCCAGGTGATGAAACATATTTTATACCAAGAGCATCAACTATGCGTGGTGCTTCTTTAATCTGAACCACTAAATCATCACTTACCTTTGGTCTTGTTGCCTTATATTCTTTGAAACTTTTATGCCTGAAAGTTGGTTCAGGTCTATCAAAACAGACAACAATATAATCTGGATTTTCATTTTTTATAATTTTTAATAGCATTCTTGTAAATCCATAAAGAGCATTTGTTGGAAAACCCGTCTTTGTCCTCATATCAGGAAGTGCATAGAATGCTCTGTGAATATAACCATTTCCGTCAATTATAAAAAGTTTCTCCTTTTTAAACAGTTCTAAACTCAATTGCTTCCTCCCCAAATTTTTCTTTAAGTTCATCAAAAAGGTTTTCACTCATTCTTACCTTTGTTTCAAGTTCAAACTTCACCCATCTAAATTTTTTACTCTCATAATGAATCTCAACAGAAAGTTTATCACCCTTGTATTTAGTAAGAGTACTCTTTAACTCCTTTATTTTCTCATCCTGAAAATTTGAATGTCTTAATTTCACTATAATTTTTTTCAAAAACATTGACTCTGCTTCGGGAAATGAAAAAACTTCATTTGCAAGAATCCTTACTCCTCTATCATTCACATCAATATTCCCTCTTACAACAACAATCTCATCCTCCTTCAACTGCGGTGCACCAGGTCTATTGAAACTTTCTTCAAAAGCAATAACCTCAATTGTGTCAGTCATATCCTCTAAAACAAAGACAGCCATAAGTTTATCCTTTGATGTCTTAATCTTTTTCACATTTTTTATAACTCCACCAATAATTACACTTGGATAAAGGATTTTTTTCTCTTTTAAATCCAATATTGTTGTGGTAATCATACCTCTTAATTTTCTCTCATATGGTCTTAAAGGATGGTTTGTGAGGTAAAAACCAAGGGCATCCTTTTCAAGCATCATTAATTTTGAACTTGACCATTCTTTAACAGAAGGAAGAAGTGAATTTACATCTATAAACTCATCCATTCCAAGTAAATTTAATTGTCCTGAATCTCTATCCTTTTTCAAGGAAGAAATTCTTTCTAAAATTCTATCAAGTCCAACAAGAAGTTTTGTTCTTGAGGCAATCTCATCAAAAGCACCTGCTTTTATCAATGCTTCAAGATTCTTTTTATTAAGTGATTTAAATTCAACATTCATTATAAAATCAGAAATACTTTTGAAACTACCAACTCTGTTTCTTGCTTTTATTATCTCATAAAGTGCCTGTTCCCCTGTATTTTTTATTCCAAGAAGTCCAAATCTTATACTCCTTTCTCCTTCAATTTTGAAGTAAACATCACTTTTATTTATACTTGGTGGAAGAATATCCATCCCCATCTTTCTTGCCTCCTGAATATAAAGTGAAAGTTTATCGGAATTCTGAATTTCACTGTCAAGCAATGCCTTCATATACTCAACTGGATAATTTGCTTTTAAATATGCTGTTCTATAGGATATAAGAGCATAGGCAGTTGAATGACTTTTATTGAAGCCATAAGAAGCAAATTGACTTAAAAGATAATATATCCTTTCAGCAACCTCTTCGGAATAACCATTTTTCTTTGCTCCTTCAATAAACTCACCCTTCATTGCTTCTATCACTTCTGGAATTTTCTTTCCCATTGCTCTCCTCAGATCATCCGCTTTTTCCAAACTGAAACCAGCAATAATCCTTGCTATTTCCATAACCTGTTCCTGATAAACAATAACTCCATATGTCTCTTCAAGAACATCTTTAAGTTGAGGAATTTCATAAACTATAGGTTTTAATCCATTTTTCCTTTCAATAAAATCATCAACCATTCCACTCTTTATAGGACCGGGTCTATACAGAGCAAGAACCGCTACCAAATCAGTAAATACCTGGGGCTTCATCTTCCTTAATATTTCTCTCATTCCATGACTTTCAAGTTGAAATATTCCGAGTGTTCTTGCTTCCTGCAGCAACTTGAATGTTTTCTTATCATCCATCGGTATATTCTTCATATCTATCTCAATTCCCCTTCTTTCTTTAACAAGTTTTACTGTATTCTCAATTATTGAAAGATTTGTAAGTCCAAGAAAATCAACTTTAAGGAGTCCAAGTTTTATTAAGTCCTCTCCTTCAAACTGAGTAACAGGAACCCCTTTACTTGTTTTAGCAAATGGAACATAATCTGTCAGGTCTCCCGGAGCAATAACAACACCTGCTGCATGCATTCCTATATGTCTTTTTATTCCTTCAATCCTGGACGAAAGTTCAAGCCAGTTTCTTATCTCTCTTGATGACTCATACAAAGATTTAAGTTCAGGGTTTGTTTCAATTGCCTGATAAATTGTAAATCCCTGAGGAACCATTTTTGCAAGACGGTCAAGTTCACTTTCAGCATAAGAAAGAACCCTTCCAACATCCCTTATTACCATTCTTGCATTCATACTTGAAAATGTTATTATCTGACCAACTGCTTTTGATGAATATTTATTCTTAACATATTCTATCACAGCATCCCTTCCAAAATCAGCAAAATCAATATCAAGGTCTGGCAAACTTTTTCTTCCTGGATTCAAAAACCTCTCAAAAATTAAATTATATTTTAAAGGGTCAAGTTCTGTTATCCCAAGTAAATAAGATACAATTGATCCGGCTCCACTTCCTCTTCCAGGACCAACAGGAATTCCATTTTTCTTCGCAAAATTTACAAAATCTTCAACTATTAAAAAGTATGTTGAAAACCCCATATCCTTTATAATATTTAATTCATGATCAAGTCGTTTTCTAACTTCAGGAGGAATCTTTCCTCCGTAAATTCTTCTTGCTCCTTCCTCACATTTTCTCCTTAAATAAGTATTCGGGTCTTCTCCACGAGGAGTAGGAAAAGAGGGGAGAAGAATCTTCTCAAAGTCAAACTCAAATGAAACCTTTTCTGCTATTCTAATTGTATTTTCAATTGCTTCAGGAATCTCCCTGAAAATCTCCTTCATCTCCTCAGCACTTCTTAAATAGAACTGATCTGTAGAAAATTTCAATCTATCCTTATCCTCAAGTTTCTTCTTTGTTCCTATACATAAAACAACATCCTGAAGAAAAGCATCTTCTCTTCTTACATAATGGACATCATTTGTGGCAACAACAGGGATATCAAGTTTCTTTGAAAGTTCTAAAACATGTTTTATAAGTTTCTTCTGTTCCTCCATTCCATTGTCCATTATCTCAAGATAAAAATGTTCAAAATTATCCTTAAACCACCTGCATAGATTTTCCGCTTCTTCATAATTCCCCTTTAAAAGGAGTTCATTTATCTCTCCATGAAGACACCCTGAAAGAATTATAAGACCATCTCTGTGTTTAAGAAGTAAATCCTTATCAATTCTTGGTTTATAATAAAAACCTTCTAAGTATGCAATTGAATTAAGTTTAATAAGATTCCTGTAACCAACCTCATCTTTTGCAAGAACTGTGATATGATTTGGCTGAACCTTATCATAAATCGTTGTTGGAGATATATAAAACTCACATCCAATAATTGGTTTTATTCCCTCCTCCATACACCTTGTAAAAAACTTCACAGCACCAAAAACATTCCCATGGTCAGTAATTGCAATAGCAGGAAATTTAAGTTCTTTTGCCCTTTTTATAAGGTCATCTGGGAAATCCTGTCTTGTAATCCTTGCAACTCCATCAAGAAGACTGTATTCAGTATGAACATGAAGATGAACAAAATCAGAATGAGGATGCATTTGTCACCTGTAAAAGTAAATATAACAAAATCTAAAACCTGATATATACATCTTTTTCTTTTTTCTCTTTAAATTATACAATATTAAAAATCATTTGGCTAATCTTAATAATAAAGGCAATAAATAAAGAAAGAAACAATTTAAAAAAATAGCATAGACATTATTATTGTGTATTAACTCCAACCCAATATACTAATATTCATTTATTTTCAAATAACTATATTATCTACACTTAAGATTCTATGAAATTATTATTTTACTTCTATTGCAGTTTCAGCTTTAGCTTCACCCTGAACAGCTTTGATGTAGCAAACTCCTGGGGTAAGACCAGTAAACTTCACACTTGCTCCCTTTGTCTTATCCAATTTTCCTACCTTAGGATCATCCACACTCCAATTTGGCTTAACTATGCCTGGTATCTTTATCCTAGCCTGTTTAGCATCATAACCAATAGCCTTAAGCGTAACTGTTTCTCCTACTTTAACTCTTGATGGTCCTTGAATCACAATACTTTTTACTCCACCAGTAACTGGCACACCCGTGGTCTCTCTGGCCTTCTGAGCAAGTGTAGCACAGCCAACAATCAAGGCACTCACAAAAATCAAACTAACAAATTGCAACACTTTTTTCCGCATCTTCACACCCCCTCCTCTTTCCACATTTCATTTAATTTTAACACATCAAATCCATATGTCAAGAAATTTTAGGCTCTGTGGCGAAAATGGTGCCTGGAATAGCGAATGGTAGGTGGTTTTTCCCGAGGAGGCTTTACGTCCAAGGACGCATACAGTGCGACAGTCTGACAGAGCGATAGAGCGAGAGTATAAGGGAGGCGGTTTTCCCCGAAGGGGCTTTGCGAGCGAGGACATTGTGCATTCCACCGCAGCGAGCAGAGTGAGCCACCCTCGCGAACGTCCCCTGAGGGGAAA
>QMOP01000060.1 GCA_003650255.1 Caldisericota bacterium | reverse complement strand
ACATATGATAGGAGTTTTTCTTAAAAATGGATTAAAGGAAATGGGGTTATTATGAGAGAGATTGAGTTTGAGATAAATGGTGAAAAAAGAAGAGTTTCTGTTTCTCCTGATTTAAGGTTAATTGATTTGATAAGGGATGTTTTGAATTTAAAAGGGACAAAAGAGGGATGTGGAAATGGAGAGTGTGGTGCATGCACTGTTATTGTTGATGGAAAACCTGTAAGAAGTTGTCTTATACTTGCAGTTGAGGTTGATGGCTGTAAAATTACTACAATTGAAGGAATAAAAGGTAAAGATGGTGGATTAACAGAATTGCAGAAGGCATTTATTGAAGAGGGAGCAATTCAGTGTGGATTCTGCACTCCTGGATTTATTGTTGCAGGAGAGGCACTTTTAAGGAGTAAGAGAAATATAACAGATGAAGATATAAAAAAAGCATTAAGTGGACATATTTGTAGATGCACTGGATATGAATCAATCTTTAAAGCATTTAAGAAAGTAGCGAAAAAGAAGTGAGTGATATTGTTCCAGTAGAAGTTATTGAAAGTAGAATTTTTGTAGTAAGAGGGCAAAAAGTAATGTTTGATAAGGATCTGGCTATGCTTTATGGAGTTGAGACTAGGCGATTAATAGAACAGGTTAAGAGGAATATAAAGAGATTTCCTTCTGATTTTATGTTTCAATTAACAAAAGAAGAGTTTTATGAATTGAGATCGCATTTTGCGACCTCAAAAAGAGGAGGGAGACGTTATCTTCCTTATGCTTTTACAGAACAGGGAATAGCAATGTTATCAAGTGTACTGAATAGTGAGAGAGCCATAATGGTTAATATTCAAATCATGAGGACATTTGTTAAGATGAGAAGGATGATGTTATCATATAAAGATCTTAAGATGAAAATAGAGAGATTAGAGAGAAAATACGACAGAAAATTTAAAATTGTCTTTGATGTTTTAAAGAAGGTTTTAGAACCAGAAATTAAAGAGAAGAGAAGAATAGGATTTTGAAAAGGAGAGGAAAATGTTGAGGAATTTGAAAAATTATTACAGGGTTAAAAATTTAAGTGAAGCGGTAAAGGTTTTGAAAAAAGGAAAAGGAAGGATCATTCCCCTTGGTGGCGCAACAACCATTTCAAAACTTGATTCAAAAAACATTGAAGGACTTCTTGAACTTGAGAATTTAGGTCTTTCTTATGTTAAAGATGATGGAAAGAAAATAAAAATTGGCTCAATGACAACAATTTCAGAACTTCTGGATTCAAAAGTAATAGAAAAATTTGCTGATGGATTCTTAAAAAAAGCAGCCCTTACAGTTGGTTCAACACTTAACAGAAACATGATAACTGTTGGAGGAAACATTTATCAACTTTACTTATGGAGTTCCCTTCCTCCAGCATTTCTTGATCTTGATGCGAAGATTAAAGTGATTGGTTCAAAAGGAAGAAGAACTATTAAAGCAGAGGAGTTTTTCTCAAAACTTCCAAGAAAAATTCTTTCTTATGATGAGATAATAACAGAGGTTGAGATTGATAAGGATAAATTTAAAGGAGTAAAATCAGAATTTATAAAGTTTTCAAAGACAAAAACAGCATATCCAGTTATAAGTATCGCTGTAATTCTTAAAAAATTAAATAAGAAAATTAAGGAATTAAGAATTGCTCTTGGTTCACTTTCACCTCTTCCTCAGAGATTTGAGGATATTGAGAAGGAGTATATTGGAAAGGAACTGGATGAGAGGATTGCCGAGGAGATTGCAGAAAAAATAGTGAATAAAGCAAAAATTGTTCCTGATATAAGGGCAAGTATTGAATATAAGAAAGAAGTTACAAAGAACATTTTAAAAGATATAATTTTATCAATTTGAAATGTTGAGGATGAGGAAAGACGGTTTTTCCTTTTCTATTCACCATTTGCCATTCACTATTCGCCATTCACTATTTTTGCCATTTGCTATTCGCCATTTGCCATTTGCAAATTTTATAATAAGGAGATGGTTATGAAGATAAAGGTTTTAATTAACAAAGAGGAGAAGGAGTTTGAAGTAAGAGTAAATGATGTCCTTCTTGATGTTCTGAGAAGGAATGGTTATTATGGAGTAAAGTGTGGCTGTAGAGAAGGAGAATGTGGTGCCTGCACTGTTCTTGTTGACGGAAAACCTGTTACAAGTTGTCTTTATCCTGCTGTAAGGGCAGAAGGAAAGAGTATTACAACAATTGAAGGAATTGAAAATGACAAGATTGGTTCGGTTCTGCAGGAGGTGTTTCTTGAAGAGGGTGCTGTTCAGTGTGGTTTTTGTACTCCTGGAATGATTTTAAGTTCAAAAGCATTGCTTGAGAAAAATAAGAATCCAAGTGAAGAGGACATTAAACTTGCCCTTGATGGAAATCTCTGTAGATGCACTGGTTATGTGAAGATAATAAATGCAGTGAAAAAAGCAAGTAAAAAGTTGAGAGAAAGGAGAGAAAAATGAAGGAGTTTAAAGTTGTTGGTAAAAGTGTTAAAAGAGTTGATGGAATATCCCTTGTAAAAGGGAAACCTGTTTATGTAGATGATTTTTATCTTCCTGGAATGTTATATGCAAAAGTTTTGAGAAGTCCACATGCTCATGCAATTATAAAGAGAATTGATACAAGGAAGGCGTTGAAACTGAAAGGAGTTGTTGCTGTTTTTACTTATAAGGATGTTCCAAGAATTCCTTTTACAACAGCAGGACAGGGATCACCTGAACCATCTCCATATGATACATTTATTCTTGATAAAAAAGTGAGATTTGTTGGAGATAGGGTTGCATTAGTTGTTGCTGAAAGAGAGGATATTGCAGAAGAAGCATTAAATCTTATAGATGTTGAGTATGAGGTTTTACCTGCTGTTTTTGATCCGAGAAAAGCAGATGAAAAGGGTGCTCCTGTAATTCACGATGAAAAGGAAGCATATATGCCATTACCTTTAAATTATAATCCAAAGAAAAATATTGTTACTTATGTTGAGGCAGAGGTTGGAAATCTTGAAAGAGGATTTAAAGAGGCAGATGTTGTTATTGAAAATGAGTATGAGTGTCATTATTCAAATCATGTTCCAATTGAAACACACATTGTCATAACATATTTTGATGAAAGAGACCGTCTTGTTATAAGGACAAGCACACAGGTTCCATTTCATGTAAGAAGAATTGTTGCAAGGGCTTTAAATATTCCTGTTAAGAAGATAAGAGTTGTAAAACCAAGAATTGGAGGTGGATTTGGAGCAAAGCAGGAGATTTTGAATGAGGAGTTGTGTGCTTTTGCAACTTTGAAAACTGGTAGACCTGTTCGTCTCTTATATACAAGGAGAGAAGAATTTATGAGTGGAAGAACAAGACATCCACAGATAATTAAACTAAAGGTTGGAGCAAAGAAGGATGGAACACTTTCTGCAGTTTCCATGAATGTTTTAATGAATACAGGTGCTTATGGTTCTCATGGAGCAACTGTTTTATTCAATACAGGAAGTAAAGTTCTTCCGCTTTATAAATGTGAGAATGTTAGATTTGTTGGAAAAACCGTCTATACAAATCTTCCAGTTGGTGGTGCTTATCGCGGTTATGGAGCAACACAGGGGCATTTTGCCTTTGGAATAATGGCAGATGAGATAGCAGAGGCAATTGGAATGGATACTCTTGAATTCTTAAAAAAGGTTCACATAAAGGAGGGAGAGGGTTCTCCTATTTTCAGGATGCTTGGAGAAGGAAAAGAAGGAGTTGAGCAAAAGATTACATCCTGCGGTCTTCCTCAGTGTATTGAACTTGGATCAAAAGAGATTGACTGGAAGAGGAAGAGAGAGGAGTATTTAAGGGAAAGGAATAACAAGGAAGATTCAAGAGGGGAGTTGGGATGGTGATTTTAATGCAGGGTTCAAGTATTCCAGAAGTTGATATGGGAAGTGCTTATATGAAAATGAATGATGATGGTTCTTTTAATCTTCATATAGGAGCAACTGACCTTGGAACTGGCTCTGATACAGTTCTTGCTCAGATTGCAGCAGAAACAATCGGTATATCAGTTGATAAAATAATTGTTTATTCATCTGATACTGATTTCACTCCTTTTGATGTAGGAGCATATGCTTCAAGCACAACATATCTTTCAGGTATGGCTGTTTTAAAAGTTGCTGAGAAGGTAAGAGAGCAAATTCTTATGGTTGCAGGTGAGATGCTTGGAGAGAGTAAGGAAAATTTAAAAATTGAGGAAGGAATTGTTTATGGAAGTAAAGGAAAGGTAACTTTTGAGGAAATTGCACTTTATTCTTTATATCAGAAGAATCAGTTTCAGATTCAGGCAACATCTTCAAGTATAAGTCATAAATCTCCTCCACCATTTTCAGCACATTTTGCAGAGGTTGAGGTGGACACCTATACAGGAAAGGTAAAGGTTTTAAAATATGTATCAGCAACTGACTGTGGAACTGCAATAAATCCAAAACTTGCAGAGGGACAGATTGAAGGAGCAGTTATTAATGGAATTGGTTATGCACTCTGTGAAGAGTATATCTTTGATGATAAAGGAAGGATGTTAAATCCGACTCTTGCATTCTATAAAATTTATGGAACAAGAGACCTTCCAGAGATAAAGACAATACTTGTTCCAACCTATGAAGAGACAGGTCCTTATGGAGCAAAGAGTGTCTCTGAAATTTGTATAAATGGACCAGCACCGGCAATATCAAATGCAATTTACAATGCATGTGGAATAAGGTTGAGAAAAACACCTTTTACTTCTGAAAGAGTTTATAAGGCATTAAAAGAGAAAAATGAAAAAATGGGAGGTAAGATTTGAGAGAGATGAGCACAAAGGAGGGAAGAAGAGCAAGATCAGATTTTGTTTTGAATTTAAGGGAAGGACTTAATCTTAATATAAGGTTCTGGCTTTCAAAAAATGGAAAGATTGTTTGTGCTTCTGGAAGGATAAATTTACTTGAAAATATTGAAAGGTTTGGTTCAATTTCAAAAGCAGCAAAAAGTATGAATATATCCTATAGGCATGCATGGGTTTTACTTGATGGAATGAGGAAGGCATATGGAAAAAATATTGTAAAAACAAAGGTTGGAGGTGTTAAAGGAGGAGGGGCAGAACTTACAGAGGAGGGAAGAAAACTTATTGAAAGATTTTATCATTATAAAAAGATTATTTCAGAGAGATTGAAAGGTGTTAAATAATTTTTTATTACCGTTATATATAAGTTTATACAATGATTGAACTAAAAAAAGCACAAAATTTACTTTTAAAAAATTTAAGGAGAATGGAAAAGGAGATTTTAAGACTACCAGAGGCAATTGGAAGAGTTTCATTTGAGGATATAAGATCAAATGAGGATTTACCCTCATTTAACAGGAGTTTGATGGATGGATATGCTGTAAGGGATGAGGATGTAAAAACAACTCCTTGTGTTCTTAAAGTAAGAGGAATTATTCCTGCTGGAAAGATTTTTAAAGGAAGAATCAAAAAAGGAGAATGTGTTAAGATTATGACAGGAGCAGTTGTTCCTTCGTGGGCTGAAAGGGTTATAAAGAAAGAGGATGTTGAAGTTATTGATAAGGAGAGTGTAAAGATTTTAAGGATTGGTTGGGATAGAAATATAAGTTATAAGGGTGAGATTTTAAGGAAAAATGAGATTATTTTAAGAAAAGGAGAAGTTGTAAATGAATTTAAAGCTGCATTACTTGCTTTGTTTGGAGTGAAAAAAGTAAAGGTTTATAAAAAACCAAAAGTATGCCTTATTACAACAGGAGATGAGATTGTTTTCTGGGAAAGAAAAGTTGAAACTGGAAAAGTGAGGGATGTTGTATCATTGCTTATTCCAGAACTTTTCAATAAAATTGAACTTCCCTGTAAGCATCTTGGAAGGGTAAAGGATAGGAAAAATGAAATATTTAGGATTTTTAAAAAGACAAATCCATTTGATATTATTCTCTTTTCTGGAGGAGTTTCAATGGGTGATTATGATTTAATTCCAGAATTTTTAAAGGAAATAGGAGCAGAAATTGTTTTTCATAAAGTTAAGACAAAACCGGGAAAACCACTTCTTTTTGCAAAATTCAAAAATAAGTTTATATTCGGACTTCCTGGAAACATTGTTTCCTCAATTGTTTCATTTTACAATTTTTTAAGACCTGCAGTTCTTTACATGATGGGATTAGAGGATGTTTTTGTAAAGTTTTATGAGGGATTTATTGAAGAAGATATTTACATAAAATCAGATAGATTGTATTTTGTTCCATCTATTGCTAAATTTAAAAATGGGAAATTTTATTTAAAAGAACTTAAGTTTATGTCATCTCAGGATGTTTATTCAGTTTCAAGGGCAAACTCATTTATTGTTTTTGATGATGGGATATATAAGGTGAAAGAAGGCAGTAAAGTGAGGTTTTTTCTTTTATGATTGATTATTTAAGGATTTCACTTACAAATCTCTGTAATCTTAACTGTATCTATTGTAATCCTTTTAAAAGAAGGGAAAATTTACAAGGAGATTGTGTTCTTTCACCAGAAGAGATTGAAAAAATTGTAAAAGTATTTTCTCTTTTGGGTGTAAATAAAGTTCGTCTTACAGGTGGAGAGCCACTATTAAGAAAGGATATTATGGATGTTGTTTTTAGAATTAAAAGTATAAAAGGGATAAAGAAAATTTTACTTACAACAAATGGAGTTCTTCTTAAGGATTTTATCTCTGAATTGAAAAATGCTGATATTTATGAAGTAAATGTAAGCCTTGATACACTTAAGAAGGATAAATTTTTAAAGATTACAGGAAGAGATGAACTCAAAAGAGTTCTTGAAGGAATAGATGAAGCAATCAAAAGTGGTTTTCAACTTAAGATAAACACTGTTCTTTTTAAAGGAATAAATGATGATGAGATACCTGATTTTATAAGATATTTTAGAGATAAAGGAGTTTATTTGAGATTCATTGAATACTCGTCGACTTCAAAAGAGTTTAAAATTTATGAAAATATTGGAGTAAGGGAAGAGGAAGTAAAAAATGTTATAAAGAAACATTTTGGAATTCTTGAAACTGTGGATTACAGGACAAATGGACCAAGCATATATTACAAACTTGAAGGATTTAGAGGTTTAATTGGTTTTATAAGTGGAAAATCAAGAGATTTTTGTTCCTTATGTAATAGAGTAAGAATTTCTCAGGATGGAAAACTTTTTCTGTGTTTATATAGTGATGAGTGCTTTGATTTAAGAAGGATTTTAGAAATGGATATTGGAGATGCTATGAATTCTTTAAGAAAAATTCTGGCAAAAAAAAGAAGTTATAAAAATGATAGAAAAAGAGAATTTTATATGGTAAGTATTGGAGGTTAATATGAAAGATATAACTAAAAAGAAGGAGACGAAAAGGACTGCAATAGCAAGAGCAAGAATTT
>QMOP01000059.1 GCA_003650255.1 Caldisericota bacterium | reverse complement strand
TTGCTGGTAGTAATAGCCATCATAGCGATTCTTGCAGCGATGTTACTACCAGCATTAAGTAAAGCAAGAGAAAGAGCAAGGGCTGCAGCATGTATGAGTAATTTGAAACAAATAGGTCTGGCAGAAATGATGTATGTAAATGATTATGATGAATGGTTGCCCCCTTCTCGGACGCCGGATTCCACACGCTGGTATTACGAAAATGGTAGTCTCCGTTCCTATTATAAAAATCCAAATGTGGATAATTGCCCAACAAAAGGTGCAAATGGGAGAAGAGACTATGGATTGAATGTGTATATACATCCTGATTTTATGTATGATCACGGTCCGTATAGACGCTACCGTAAGTTAAGCATAGTGAGAAATCACCTTAGGATTGTTTCTGCAGGAGATAGTTATGGTTTTCACTTTGCTGCGGCAACGGAAGGCGGTCCGTGGAGGCCACAGTATCGTCATTTAGGTAGCGGTAATTTCTTATTTTTAGATGGACATGTTGCCGCACATACCCGGGAAAGTCTCTGGGATAATAACTCTCTTGTTCTCTACGGCGGCACCACTTACTTGTTTAAACCTGGTGAGGGGAGTGCCTTCAGTTGGTAACTAAAATTATGAAGAAGTATTTATGATGGCTATTTCTGGGATGATAATTGGTTAACTGGATATTGTTGTTATATTGATTAAATATAAATAAGTGTTTACATAGTATTATGGGCAATAATGGAGGAAGAAATGAGAAAAGTTAATAAGGTGTTTAAGAAGGAGATATTTTTTTTTGTATTGGTTATTTTCTGGTTTTCTTCAGGGATACTTAAAGCGGAGCATTTAGAGAAAATTGCAGGAAAGGATGTTTCAGTTATTACTCTTGAAAATGAATATATAAGAGTAGATGTTATTCCCTCCTTAGGAGGTAGAATCTATCGGTTGATTGATAAGAAAGCAAAAAGGGATTATCTCTATAAACCGGAAAAAATAGAAGTATCTGGTGGTTGGTATAATTATGGTGGTTATGAAGAATATAGTGAAGAAAAATTTGCCTCTCCTGGCTGGAAAGAAAAATACAAATATAAGGTTATCAGGGGAAAAGGGTGTCAAAAAATAATTCTTACTGCTAATTTATCCAATGGATTTCTTTTAAAGAGAGAGATATCTTTAAAGGAAGGGGCAAAGAGAATAGAGATTATCTCTTCTTTGAGGAATAACACTTCTTACACTAAAATCAGCAATTTAAGAATTCATCCAATATTTTTCTTAGGAAAGGATGATTACCTTTATGTTTTAAGTGATAAAGGTAATCTTGTTAGAGAATCCTTATCCTATCTGGCAGATTCTAAAATGAAGGAAGTTGATTTTCTTCCTGATGCTCAAGGGTTCTGGATGGTAGTGGATGAGAAAGAGGAGAAAGGAATAGCAAACTACTTTGATAAGGATAAGGTAAAAAAAACATATGTCTGGGTAGAACCTGATTCCTATAACTTAGAAATATTCTGTAAACCTTATACTTTAAAACCAGGAGAGATATTTACCTTTCACAATAGTTATGCCTTACTGAATGGTCCTGATGAGATAAAGTCCAGATACAGGATAACAAATCTTAGAGAAGAATCTGACCCATCTCTCATTGCCTGCTACCACTTTGATGAAGGAGAAGGTATAGTAGTCAGGGATAGTTCAGGAAATAATAATAATGGAAAAATCTCTGGAGCAAAATGGGTAAAAGGAAAAAAAGGAACTGGATTGAAGTTTGGAAGTAAAAAAGATGTAGTAGTAATACCGAACAGTAAACTCTTAAATCCAAAAAAAGAACTTACCATAGAGGCATGGGTCTTCTGGGAGGCACCTGGACCAGAAGGGTATATCTGGGGTCATATTGTAAGAAAGAGAAACTTTACTAAAACTGGTGGAAACAATAGTTACTTACTCGCAATATACAATAAAAACAGAAGAGTAGCATTTGCTATTAATGGCTGTGGGAGGAAGGGTGAGCCAATTGTTGTCTCTGATGTTCGGGTTAAAAAGAATGGCTGGAGTTACATTGCAGGAATTTATGATGGTTCTAAATTAACTGTTGTCGTTGATGGTATTCCCAAGAGTAAATCAACTGACCAAAAAGAGATTATTCCTAATGATAAACCACTTTATATCGGAGGAAGATGGTCTGGCTCTTACTTTAATGGTATTATTGATGAAGTAAAGATATATAACAGAGCTTTAAGTTTAAAAGAGATAGATGAACATTTTGGTAAAGCAAGAAAGAAATTCTTAAAAGGTTTAATTGGTTACTGGCCAATGGATGAGGGAGAAGGGAAGATAGTTTATAACAAGGCAAATCCAATGCTTTATGGGAAAATAGTTAATGGGGTCTGGTCAAAGGGTGAAAGAGGTTCTGGATTAGAATTTATTTCTGATTTAAGAAGTTTTGTTATTATACCTTCTCAATTAGAATTAAACTTAACTGATAAACTTACTATTTCTGCATGGATTTGGCCGAGTGATACATTTGGTCGGAAAGCAATTGTGAGTAAAGGAAATCAATATCGTGCTAATGGTTATAACTTCTGTCTTTATAATAAGAAATTGCAGTTTTGTAGAAAGCCAGAAGGAAGTCCAGAGCGTTATGCCGCACGTTGGGTATCTTCATCTCCATTGATAGAACCTAAAACCTGGTCATATGTCGCCTGCAGTTATGATGCAACTTCTGGGAAAGTTATTTTCTATCATAATGGTGTAAAGTCGGATGAAGCATTGTTAAAACCAAAAAAAATAGCATATTTCTATCCAAAATGTCCCGTAGTTATAGGTGCGATGGGGTTATATCCTCGAGATTATTGGAGTTTCTCTGGATTTATCAAACAGGTCAAAATTTATAATCGGGTTTTAACACCTGAGGAGATAAAAGAGGATTATGAAAAGACAAAGAATATTGCTAATCTTCGGTTAGAGACGAAACAGGAAAGATATGAGAAAACATTAACCTCTAAGGTTAAAGCAGAAATCTTTGATTTAGATACAAAGAAACCTTTAAATGCGAGGGTTTATCTTGAAGATGAAAATGGTATCTTTTATTTTCCCAAAGAGAGTTTCCACTATGGGAAAAATAAAATTTACTTCTATGCCTTTGGAAATTTTGAAAGCAAGATTAAACCAGGGAAATTTATTCTTACTGTTTTACATGGGTTTGAATATGAACCAAAGAGGATAAGTTTCAAAGCAGAGAAAGGGAAAGAGACAAATTTAAAGATAGGTTTGAAGCGCCTTGTTAATATGCCATCCTTAGGGTGGTATGCTTCTGACTGGGAAATTCAATACTGGGGTCATGCTGGAGTTACTCCTTATACATTAAAGATGGGGTTAAAGAATGCTGTTAAGATATTTCAGGCAGAAGGACTAAACCATATTCATTCCCCTGCCCCTTCAAACTATGGAGGAGGTATAAAGGATAAAAAATTAGCCCCTTCTCTTAAAACATCTGATTTTGTAGCCGATTTAGGTGGTGAAACTCATACAATGATAGATGATGATATTCTTTGCTTAAATATTTCTTCTTATCCAAGGATTAACAATATCTATAACCTGCCGATGATTGAACAGGTAGAAAAACAGGGAGGACTGGCTATTCCTTCAGGCATAGGTAGATTGGGAAAATCTTTTGACAATGTGCATATTAAAGAAAATAGCCGTTTTTTCCCTGTATATGTTGCTTTGCGGAAAGTGCCTGTTTGTCCTGACTCTGGTTCTTCCATTGTGTATAAATACTGGAATCTCGGGTTCAAACTTTCTATATCTGGTAAAACAGATTGTTATATCGCAGACCCTCCCCGCTCATGTATCCCTGGTAGGTCTCGAACTTATGTGAAAGCAGATGAACTATCTGTTCCTGGTATCTGTGAAGGTTATAAAAAAGGGAAAACCATCTTTACAAATGGACCTCTTATTATTTTCAATGTAGAAGGGAAAGATATAGGAGAAACAGTCTTCCTTAAAAAAGGTAAGCATAAACTGAAAATAAATCTTAAAGCATATTCTGTCACAGGTCTTGAGAAAATAGAGATAATTAAAAATGGCAATGTCATTAAGACCATATCTGGAGAAGGCAAAAAGAGAATAGAAAAACAGTTTAATCTTGAAATAGAACATACCTGTTGGTTAGCAGCAAAGTGTATAGGGAAAAAGAATGAATTTTTTGGGACTCTTGCTCATACCTCTCCTGTCTATATCCAGGTAGGGAAAGAGAAGATGATACCAAAACAAGAGGATATTGAGTATTTTCTTTTATGGTTGAGTAAATTAAGAGATTTTACAAAGCGTTGGTTAGAGGCAAATAAGAACAATAGAAGATTTATGGGACAGTGGAAAAAACTTTCTTCTGGATATTATGAAGCAATAGATAAAGCAGAGAATATCTATAAATCCCTTTCAAATAATCCAAGAGACTGGGCCATAAAATAAACAAAAAAAGGAGAAAAGCAGTGGATAAAAGAAATTGGAGTAAAAGTATAATGTTTTTCAGTGTAGGTATTTTGTTATTTACTGGAAGGTTATCAGGAGGAGAAAATATCATTCTTCAAAAAAATTCTGATAATTGGCACTATACTATCAAATACCCCTCCTCTCCTCCTGAAGAAAGAAATGGTAAAAAGTGGTATGAAGAAGGATATGATGATTCAGATTGGCTAACTGGTAAGATGCCTTTTGGTTATGGTGATGAGCCAAGAGCAAAATATGGAACAAAACTTCCTGATATCAAAGGAAGTTATTATTTTCGCAAGATAATTAATTTGGATGATATAGCAAAATATAAAAAGATTTGTCTTAAAGTAGCCAGTGATAATGCAGCGGTTATTTATATTAATGGTAAACAAGTGTATAGGGACCCTCTTTATGGTGTTGGTTGTGGTCATGAATTTTGTTACTGGAATGCTGAAAAACAAGTTAATGCATCTGGAATATTGAAAAAAGGTGATAATTTAATTGCAGTTGGTTTATATAATAATCCAGGGAGTTCTGATGCTTATCTTGATCTGCAAATAGAGGATTTCAGTTTTCCTCTTCAAGCAGTAAGTTATCCTGCAGAATATGAAAGAGACAACCAGTTCTATATTATCAAGGGAGAATTGGGTCATCTATTGTTCTGGTTTGAAGGAGATAAGAAAAAGATAAAAGAGCCTCAACTAATAATAGATTTACCACAATTTCTGAGGCTGGTTTATGCCTGGCATCAATCTCAGGAGGGTCCAGCAGGAGTTGTTGTTGACATTTCAAAAAGAAATTCCAGACATAAAAACTATTATCAATACATAATATCATTGAATGAGGATTTATTAAGGTCTAAACTACCCGGGAAAAAATATCTCTTCAGTCCCACTACATTGGCCATTCTCCTGGAATGTAATCCTGAAGCAAAAGAGCAAAGTTTACCTGTTTACTGGCATATAAGTAATAATAAGATTCACTCTCAGGAAAAAAGAATAGATGCTAACATTTTACCTGCCTTGGTTGTAAATCTTCCTGAAAGATTTAAGTTTTATATATGGGATACCACTCTTTTAGGATGTCCTGATGAAAAATTTAGGAACCGACTTCTCAGTTTGTATAAAAAAATAGGGATAAGAGGAGGAATGGGAGTTAGGCATAAAAAAAGGTTAAAAATTGACCAGGAATTAATTAGAAAAGGATGGGAAATCTATATTGACCCAGATTCATGGGGAGGATGGGGTGGTGGTTTCTGGTCAGTTAATGCTAATCAACTGACAGATAAACCAGAAGATGTGCTTATTACCTTAAGGAATGGCAAAAAAACAAAAAGAAAATGGAATCTCTGTCCAACCTTTATGATAGAAAATGGCAAAGAAGGGCAGGTTTATTTTGAAAAGGCAAAGAAATATATTGAAAGGTCTTATTTTAAGGGAATAACTGGTTTTGTTCAGGATTATGAGATGAGTTGGAAAAGTGAAGTATCCCCGGCAAACAGTTGTTTTTGTCCCAGATGTAAAAGGGCTTTCTATAAATTTTCCGGAATAGATGTAACTAATCTTACAGGAGAAGAGATTCTTAAAAAATATAAGAAAGAATGGTATAAGTACCGTTACTGGCAGAATGCAAAGATGATGGATATCTTTACTCATATTGTAAAATCCATTGACCCTAAACTTAAATCTATTGTCTGTAGCACTCCAATTATGCGAAATAGATTATCTTACCCCTTTGATATTCGAGATTTTGATAGTTGGATAGATGAACACTGGCCACAATATTACAGGACAGGAGTGAGACATTATAAATGGATGCAAATTGCTGAAGGACAATTAAAGAAACCTGTAGTTGCTGTATTGGATACCTGCTTCCCTATTGGTGAACACTGGGCTTTATCTTCAAATGATGTTAAACTGAATACTTTAGTCAGTGCTATATTTGGTTGTAGAGGAGTATGTTACTTCACCGGTAGTATAAGCTTAGATGGAGATTATATTAAAGCAATTGGTGAAGCCGCTGATATTATTTCTAAATTGGAAGATTTCTTCCTAAATGGAAAAAGGATAGATTCTGTGGCTAAAGTAAAAGGGGCTTTTTTAAAAAACCTTTCCTTTTACAAGTTTCATAAACTGGATAACAGATACTTATTAAGTATGGTTAATTATCATTCTTCAAAAGATGAATACTTGGATATTAGACTTTTCTTACCCAAGGGTGAATACCAGATTTATGACCCAATATCTATGATTGCTCTTTATCAGAATAAAAAGAAAAAGTTTTATACTTCAGAAGATTTGAAAAAAGGTATAATTTATATTATTCCTCCCCAGGATATAAAGTTTTTAATCATTGCTCCTTCCTATCTGAAGGTAAATTATAAGAGTTCAATTTATGAAAAGGTTATCAAAGAAAAATATAATCTTCACAAGACAAAGAAAGAAGTTTTTAAAAAAATAAAAAAGGGCAGATTAAGTATTGCATCCGCAGATATGGAAAAAGACGGTATTAAAGAAATTCTTATTTCTACCCCTGAGCAAAAGGTTTATATCAGTCCTTGTTATGGAGGAAGAATCTGGAGCTGGCAGATAAATGGAAGGGAATTATCAAAACGTAATTTCAACGAAGCAGATAAAGCAGGGGTATTATCAGACCAATTCTGGAGACCGCGGGAGATAGAGCGAAGAGTTGCCGATGAAGAATATGAAATATTGAATTATAAGATAACTAAAGAAGGTGTTTTTTTAAAACTGCAGAAGAAATGTGCTTATAAAAGCATAAAGGGATTACAGATTAATAAAGAATATTTTGTTCCAGAATCAGGAACTGAAATTAAAGTCAAATATTCATTTAAAAATACAAGCAGGAAAAATATTGAATTTTCTTTCTGGTCACACAGTATGCCTTTCTTTGCTAATATTAAAGGTATTGGGAGAGAAAATGATGAAGTTTTCTTTATTATACCTGCCACAGATGGCATTAAAAAAATAAGGGATGATGCAGGAGAAATTGTTTTTAATGCAGTTGGGACTGAAAAAGATAAAGGATTCTGGAAAGGTAGAGGATATTTAAAAGAGCCCTGGTTTGCCAAATGGAACAAAACTTCAAGAGAGGCAATTTTTTTTAATCTTGATGGGGAAAAATTACTCCAGATATATTG
>QMOP01000058.1 GCA_003650255.1 Caldisericota bacterium | reverse complement strand
TAATCAATTAAATCTTTGGAATGGGAGCTGGAGTTATCTTTATACAGGTCCATTGACAGTTAACGGGAATATAACAGCAAATGGAGATGTTCAGATTTTTGGAAGACTTCTTGATAAAGATGGAAAAGAGATGATAAAGCAACAAACAATAGAAGGAAAAGAAGTAATGGTAATAGAGAAAGAGACAGTGATAGAGAAGGGGATGAAAGTAAAAGATAAAATTGTTATAGGCGAAGGGACAACAGTGTTAAGTGGAACAGAATTATATTTAAGCAGTGAACTACCAAAGATAACTTTAAAGGATGGATATGAGACAAAGATCTGGGCAGGTGGAGTATCGCCGACAACATTACCTCCTTATGCAGAATATGGAAAGTTAAATTTTCTTGCGCCGGGAGGATTTGTATTTTATAATCCCGATAGTAATTCACCTGGGATAAAGATAATGGATTCTAATGGAGAAGCTTATTTACAGATTACTCATGATGGTGAAAATTATGCTATCTACAAGACAAGTGGAAGTAAAGGAGGACATGTATTTGATAAGAAAATAACAGTGGGAGATATTATGGGTGAGAATAGTGTTATTACAGATAATAGTGTTACCTGTAAAAATCTAAGAGTGAAAAATAAGATTTATGGACCAAAACCTGAAGGAGAACCAAGAGTAATAATAGGAGATTTATTAGTAGCAGAGAAAGGGATAAATATACCAAGTGGATATAAAATAACAGGAGACGGTGGTGGGCTAAAAAATGTAAGTGCTATTTATTCAAAAGATTCAGATAAATTGGATGGAAAAGATAGTAGTTTTTATCTTAATACATCAGCAACAGCACAAACAAAATCTGGAGATTTGGGAATAAAGGGAAATTTAACAGTAGAGGGAGATTTGGAAGTGAAAGGGAAGATAAATGGCACAGCTACAAATAGTGAGAGGTGGGATAATTTGGAATATGGAGTAAAATTTTCTCGACCGGCACGTTCACCAAAAACTTGGTATAAAAATGGTCCCAGAATAAGATTTGTTTCAGTAACTGTTTGGGATCCCGATTCTCATGATCATCAGTTTAAAATAAAATCACCGGGAGGGGAAAAATATACTATTTTTAGTATCTGGATGAAAGGTGGCCATGGTGGTACTGTTTGTGGTTTTGTGCCACCAGGTTGGTATTACAAGGTAGATAGTAATGCAAAATGGCCAAGAGTTTGGAACTGGACAGAAATAGATATTGGTAAGTGATATGTATATTGTAGTAAAAAATAGTTCATGTATATTTTTGATTATATTTTTAATTTTTGTGTTGTCTATAAATGGGGATACTCAAGAAGGGGTAGAAATAAAGGAAACTCAAAAAAGCTTAAAGGAAGTATATAGAGAATTGAAGAAATTAAAAGAAGGACAGGTTTTTATTTATTATAAAAAAGAAACTATTATTAGAGAACCAGAAGATAAAAGAGGATATTTAAAACACTTACTTACTGAACTGGAGAAAGCATTAAAAAAGGGGAAAAAATGTGGAAAAGTAAGAAGGGCAGAAGGAAATCTTGTAGAAATAGACAAAGGAGCAATTCATAAAGTTCATGAGAGGGATGTATATATAGTTTATGATTCAAGTGGGAGATATAAAGGGAAAGTAGAGATAGGAGCAATTGCTGATGCTATTTCTATTGGTAGGAGTTATGAGATTAAGAAAGATAAAAGGATAGAACCCGGAGATAAAGTTAAATATAGAGGAAATAGAAAATTTTTTGAGTGGGGTATAGTTGGGGGAGAAAAAAGAAGCATGAAATTAGCAGGAGGAGGGTTTACTTGGAAATGGAATTTTAGAGGTGGATGGGGAATTGAATTATGGACAGCAGGTTTTAGAGCAAGAAGAAGTGTTATAAATGAAAAAAAGGATGTAAGAGAGGATGCTTGGTTTTTATTTCCAATAGGAGTAAAAAAATATTTCTTTGGATATCCAGGTTGGATATCAGGATATATAGGAAGTGGGATTTATTATTTTGAAGGAGATTATGACCAATATTATCCTGAGGATGAAGAAGTGCGAAAATTTTATTTATATCCATGGTTGAGTATGGGAATAGAATTTTTTTCAGGATATAGAATTCACATGAATTTTGAAATAAGATATTTGTATGGACCTACAATTCATATAGGAGGAGAAAAATTTGTAGCACGTCCATTATTTATGTGTATAGGGTTTTCTACAGGATGGTAGAGTTTAAAAAAATGAAAAGTAGAAAGGGAGGAAGTTATGAAAAAAGTTGTATTTTGTATGCTGTTGTTGTGTGTCTTTTTTAAAAGAAGTATTTTAGCAGAAATACCATTCTTAGGTATTACAAAATGGGATTCTACCGGGGAGAAAGCACTTATTATTCTGGACGAACATAATATTTTGTTAATAAATAAAAATGGGGAGAAAATTTTAGAGTTAAATCTAGAGGAAAAGTTAAATTGTGCAGAAATATTA
The DNA here is from genome assembly GCA_003650255.1 of Caldisericota bacterium. Classification (GTDB taxonomy): domain Bacteria; phylum CG03; class CG03; order B21-G15; family B21-G15; genus B21-G15. The sequence goes on along the minus strand of QMOP01000058.1, from coordinate 5,426 downwards.
CCAAATGGAGGAGGGGTTGTTTTTTCTACCGAGGAAGGAATTTGGAAAGTTGAAAACGATGGGCAAAAGAAAGATAAGTTAACTGCGGATCCTGCTAAAAATATTTCGATTTCACCAGATGGCCAAGAGATTATTTATACTGTGATAGAAAATATAAATAAGAATAAAATTAGGGTTGTAAATTATGTTTTAAATATAGAGAAGAAAGAGAAACGAGAAGTTTCTTCTAAAGAGATTTTTTTACCGATACAAGAAAGGTAATTTGATATAAGGGTTTTTAGATGATAAAACAGGCAACAACAGAAGAAGGAAAAGAGATAATGGTGATAGAGAAGGAAATGGAGATAACACAACCAGTGGTGATGAAGAGTAATTTGGAGGTAAAGGAAAGGATACGGGTAGGAGATACAAGTGATTTATATGATGACCGTTTATGGATAGAGCATCAGTTTCCAAGAGTAATATTTGATAAGTTACCAAGAGGAGATACAGAACCAAATTCAGGAAGTATTTATATTGCTGGAGCAGATTTATTTAGGGTGATAGAGAATCTATCTGGCTGGCTTGATTACTATAAGCCGGATGTGAGTTTAAGTTTTGTTGCACCTGGAGGGTATAAATTTTTCAATCCAAACAATCAATATCCTGGGATAAAAATATTTTCCCCGGATACACTTTCATCATTGAATTTAACACATAGCAATAATAGAGCTGAATATATTAGCAGTAAAGGAGAACATTATTTTAACAATAAGATAAAGGTATCAGACGGGATAATAAGCAATGGAAAGATACAGGCAAATAATGGAATAGATGTAGAGGGTGATATAAGAGTGGTAAGGGGAAACGTATGGGTGGAAAATGGGGGCATGGAAAGTAGTTGGATAACGTGTAATGGAAATTTTTCAGTAAAAGGTAAAATTTCTGGACCAAAACCCACAGGGGAGACTCCAAGAGTAATAATAGGAGATTTATTAGAATGTGAAAAGGGTATTTCTTTAAAAAAAGAAATAGAGATCTCAGATGGGACCAAAAGAAGCCGGTTTGGAATAGAAAATGAAAGTTTGGTAGTAAAAGGACCAACATGGGATCCAAATGTAGGTTATTCTTCTGGTGGTGTAGAGCATTTTAAAGTTTTACAAGGGAAAATTGGTTATGATAAAGGTTATGGTGTGAATGCAGTATATGGATTAAGAACCGGGGAAGGGGATGGCATAAAAAGGATTGATTCCGAGGGTAATTTAGTCAATATAAAAGATATTTATGCTTCTGGAAATGTAGAAATAAAAGGAGATTTGGTAGTAAAAGGAAAGATAACACCACGTCTTATAATAAGAACCGGCTGGTTTGAAGGAGGAGGTTATGTTGAGGGAGATAGTGGTAGAATTGATGACAAATATTGGATAGATCCTCCTGATATTACTTATATTGAAGGAGCGGTGGTATTTTTGCAAGGGGTAGAAAGCAATTGTAATGATTGGATAAAGCTCAAAGGATTTAAGTGTAAGGTATGGATACACAAATTTAATGACAACAGAACTGCGTTCTGGGTAAAGATTTTAATCCAATGTAGAGACCGAATAAATTGGGGAGATACCCGGTATAGAGTTGGTTGGATTGCATGGGGGTATCAATAAATTAAAAAGGAGGAAAGAATGGTTAGATTAATTGTTTTAATCTTTCTCTTATGTGAAATGGAACAGATTTTTGGCTTTTCTGGACAGGAATTTGTAATAGAAATACAGAATGAGAGGCATGAAGATGTGAGATATGAGCAATGGATAAAAGAAGAAAAACGTATTATTCATAGTATAGGAAAAGAGATGATAGATATCTATGGAAATAGGGTAAGAATAGAGGCGTATCTTTTGAAACCAGCTCCTAACCAGATAAAGGTGGTTAATTTAAATTTTAGAGAAGGAAGACTTGATTGGGGATATGGATTATTGACAATAAATAAAGATTTACCGGATATTGATTATGAATTCTGGTATGAAGATAGTACTTATTATATTTGGAAGAGATTAATTGATAGCTGGGCGAGTATTACTTCAATTCCAAGATATGAGTATTATGTTACAGAAGCAGAATTATTTCTATCCAATACGAAAGATTATATAAAGGATATTTTTAAAGGTGGTTATTTAGTTGAAAATCTTAAAAATATTAATTGGGATGGAGTTTTTCTTGTCTTTAGAGAGTTTACACATGAAGTCAATGGCGTTCTGAAACTGAGAGGGGAAAGAATAAGTGATAATGAGGCAAAATGGACTTTTATAGCTGGTGGAAATATAGAATATGAGCAGATTTACCAAGTGGATGAAGAAGCTCCTATTCAAACAACAATAGTTTATGGAGATGGAACATGGGAAAAATGGAATGATTATGCTGTTAAAGATAACGGAGAAATTGTTCCTATAGCAACGTCTGGTACAAATCTTACAGGGCCTATTCCTAATCGAGAGAGAATAGTTGAAGCATCAGAATTTGAAGGAAGGAAGATAGATATGGTTACTTTTATGTCGGGTAGTTATTTTTTCTATCCTGATCGTTGTTTCCCTGAAGCTATTTATTATAAAGCCCATGAACAAATGTTTGAGTATGTGCCATAAAGGAAGGAGGTGAAAAATGAGAAAACAAGAATTTATCTGGTTGAGCTGCATATCTATTTTGATGACGTTTTCTATTTTGTCCTTGGGTGAAGAGAAAAGAGTATTACCAACATCTCTTATACGAAATGTTCAATGGTTTCCTCAAGGGGATAGAAAGTTATTTATTATTGGGGTAGAACCTAATGAAATACTGGTTATTATGGATAAAAATGGAAATAAAAAAGAAATCGCAATGGGAGTTGTTGAAAGTGTAATTTCTCCTGATGGCAAGAAAATAGCTTATATCAGCAGGAAGGATGGACTATGGATAGTTAATTCAGATGGTTCTAACCAAGTACACCTATTAAATGAGAGAGGAATTGATATTATCTGGTCTCCTTCTTCAGATGAGTTACTTTATGTTTTACCCCAGAAAGAAAGAACACTTTTATACTCCATTGATATTAAAACAAAAGAACGGATATTATTACATGAAGAAATGTTTCCTAAGAGATGAAGATAGTAGTAATATTTATAGTCACTGTTTTTTGTGGAATAACAAAATTGATACCTAAATCTATAGTTAAACCAATAATAATGGCTGATTTTGGAGGGGGGAATTCTTATTATGAAGGAAAATCTTCTTCTTTTGGTGGAAATTTTGTTATAGATATAGCACCAGTAATAATCTTTAACGAGAGGTTAGCATTACTTTTATATTATAAAGGGAATTATCAAGGAATAAAAAGTTTTACTCGTTTAGCGGAGGGGGGTTCTTTATATCAGCAGACACAGAATCATTTATTTTTAATTAAATTACTTATAAAGAAACAAAAAGGTTTAAAATTCAAGACAAAAATAGGTTATAAAAAAGAATTAGTAAGAGAAACAAAAGATGAGAGCTGGGGAGATGGTTTATATGATTATGATAGATATAATTTAGGAATAGAATGGGAAAAGAGAAAAGTTAGGTTTGGTTATAATTTTTACTATTATCAATTTCCTAATTACTGGAGCTTAGCTTCAAAAATAGGGTTATCCCAGCCAGGAGAGGATATTTATGACCATATTTCTAATGAGATATTCTGGAGTAGAGATGGAAGGATAAATTTAGAAATGTATTTGGTATATAAATATTTTTTAGACCAGTATATAGTAGAGGAGACAGCTCTTTATTCTAATAGAAAAAGATGGGATATAAACTTTGAAATAAATTTGGAAAGATTTTATTTAATTTTTAAAAAGATTTTTATGGTAGCTGGATTAAGTTTAACCTATAATCATTCAAATCAGAATTATTTTGATGTTAGAGAACTTATGTTTATTCCAAATTTTTATGATTACATTGATGGGAAGTTTAGTATTAGTTTCAATAAAAAGTATAAAAAATTTGCTTTTTCTTTTGGGTATAGTTTTGGTTATAGAAAATATATAGAGAGATTAATTCAAGATATAAAGGGGGAATATAAGCCGGAAAAGCTTAACCAAAAGATACAGATATTTAGTTTATCAATAGTTTATCCTTTAAGGAGAAATTTAGAAATAGAACTTCAAGGGAATTGGCAGATAGCTTTATCTAATATGGAATATGAGGAATTTTATAAATATAGTTATTCAGCAGGAAACTGGTTAACTTCGATTAACTGGAGATATTAATGAAGAAAATTATTATTTCTTCAATTTTATGGTTATTAACTGCTATTCTTTTTTCTCAACAAAATCTCACCAATTACTCTTTTAACTCCACTGGAGGTGAAATTGAGTTTAATAGAAATAGTTTAATATCAAGTCAGGGACAGGCAATAATGGGTGAAAGTAAGAATGAGTATAAACTTAGGATCGGTTTTATTCCTTCTTTGCTCTGGGATATAATGCCACCAAGGAGTAATATCAGTTTTGGAGAGCCAAAGTATATTACTCAGGTAAGCACCTATATAAATATCAACACTCTAATAATTTTAGAAGCAGTAGATGATTTAGAGGTAGAAGGAGACAGTGCAGGTTTTGGAATTGAAGAGAGCAAATGGCGAATAGCGAATAGTGAATGGTATATTTATGAAGGCCCGTTTACCATTAGTAATTTGTCGTTTGCTTTAGAAGATGGAGAATATTTTATTGAATACTACAGTATTGATTTTGTAGGAAACATTGAAGATGTAAAGGAACAAAAAATTGTTTTAGATAAAACTCCACCTTATAGCAATTTTATTCTGGGAAAACCTCATCTTTTCTTTCAGAATAAGAATTTAGTTACCTCTCATACCCCATTTTTGATAAAAGCAACCGACAACTTTAGTGGGGTAAAAGAGACAAGATACAAGATAGATTTAGGAGAAGAGATAATCTTTCCCGGTTCTTTTAATTTAGAGGAGAGATACAAAGAGGTATTTAAAGATGAATTCAATAGATTAAATTTAGAAGAAGGATGGTTTTTTATAAGGGAAGATAAGGATAAGTGGAATTTAAAAGAGAGAGAAGTAATTACCTTCTATACTGATTATGGAAGTTTGAAAAGGAGTGTTAATGATCAAAAGAATATTCTTTTAAGGGATCTACCATATCTTGAAGAAGATTGGGCTGTAGAAGTAGAGTTAAAATTTTCTCCCTGTATAAAAGGACAGGAAGCAGGGATATATATTTATCAAGATGATGATAATTATTTAAAACTTGTAAAAAGTTATGAAAATGGGAAGAAAATTATAGCTGGTAAGGAAATAAATGGAGAATACGAGGAGATTGTGAAAAGTATAAACTGGATTAATGTGGACATTATTTATCTCAAGATAAAGAAGAAGAGAAATTATAACTTCTATTACTCTACAGATGGATTAAACT
>QMOP01000057.1 GCA_003650255.1 Caldisericota bacterium | reverse complement strand
TTCTTATTCTTGCTGTAGGACACCGAAAAGAAATCTACCGAAAACTCTAGTCTTAAAAATACTTTAAATCTTATTTTCCTTATTTGTCAAAAATTTTAATGAAATACTGTCTATGGAAGAATATTTTTGGATTATTAAAATAAGTAAGGGAGGTGTAATATGGAAAATCTATTTAAAACAGTTGGAAATTATATCAGGAAATATAGAAAAGAAAGGAAAATGACTCAGGAGGAACTTGCTGAAAAGTGTAATCTTCATCCAACATATATTGCAAAACTTGAAACAGGAAGACAGGGATGCAGTTTAAAAACTCTTTCAAAGATTGCTCTTGCTTTAAATGTTCCTCCTCAGGCTCTTCTTGGTCCCGTTACAAAAAAGCAACTCATCTTATACAATCCTCAGAGAGAAAAATTATCAATGTTATTAAATAAAATGAATGAAAAAGAGAGAAATATTCTTTTTATCGTTGCAGAATCATTTTTGAAAGCAAAAAAGAGACTGAAATAATTTTGACTTCTAATAAGAAGTTCCTATGATATTAAAATGACATCTTACAGAACTCTATAAAAAGATAAAAAATGTTCTTGATATAATCCAACGATTTAGGAATTGATGTAAATCTTATTATCTTAATTTTCATATTTGACCAAATGGGAAAATATTTGGTATACGTGTAACAAGGTAAAGATTTGAAAGATCTGGTAAAAAATTCTTGACAAGTTCAAAACAAATAATATAATTCTCAAAATTTAAATTTTTAGGAGGGGGATATGAACATTTATGAAAACGCCCGCTCAACAACAGGGACAAGTTTAAGATCCAGGGATCCATCACCACTTAGTGGAATGTGTCCAATCTGTATAAGAGAGTGTAAGGTTCTTTGTGAAGTTGGAAAGAGTGCTTTTAGAGGAAGGGAGGTTCTTTATCCTGAACCTGAAAGATTTGGGGAATCAACAGCAGCAGCAAATAAGGATTATGGACTGAACTGGTCAGACCTTCAAATAATGGTTGAGATAAGAGGAGCGAAGGGAATTGAAGAGGACTCTGATAAGGCACTTTTCCCAAATGTTGATGTCTCAACAACTCTTGGTGGAGTAAAAGTAAAGATTCCTGTTCTTATTCCAGGACTTGGGTCAACAGATGTTGCAAAAAGAAACTGGCAGGGACTCTCAATAGGAGCAGCAATATCAGGAATAATTGATGTAATAGGAGAAAATGTCTGTGGAATGGACCCTGAGACAAAATACAGTTCAGATGGAAAAGTGCTTGATTCTCCTCAGATGAAATTCAGAATTGAAAATTATAGAAAATTCTGGGATGGCGAATTTGGTGATATTGCTGTTCAGACAAATGTTGAGGACCAGAGAGGTGGAGTTGACGAGTATGTTATTAAAAAACTTGGAGTAAATATTATTGAAAGGAAATGGGGACAAGGAGCAAAAAATATTGGAGGAGAAGTAAGAATAAATGATCTTGAAAAAGCAATAATGCTTAAAAAGAGAGGATATGTTGTAATTCCTGACCCTGAAGATGAAGCGGTTCAGGAAGCATTCAAGAATAAAGTATTTGACACTTTTGAAAGACATTCAAGGGTTGGAATGCCAGAATTTAAGAGTTTTGTTGAAGATGTTGAATGGTTGAGGAGTATTGGAGCAAAAAAGGTGTTTTTGAAAACTGGCTCCCCAAATCCATATGCAATTGCGTTTATACTTAAATGTGCATCTCAGGCAAAGGTTGACCTTCTCACACTTGATGGAGGAGGCGGTGGAACAGGTATGAGTCCTGTTCCAATGATGCAGGAGTGTTCAACCCCTACTCTTTATTTAGAAGCAATTGTTTTAAAGGCAGTAGAAATTTTAAGGAAAAAAGGGAAATATGTTCCTGATATTGTGATTGCAGGTGGTTTTGTGAATGAGGCACAGATTTTTAAAGCAATTGCAATGAGTAACTTTGGAGATGGTCCAATTGTAAAAGGGGTTGGAATGGCAAGGGCCCCAATAACAGCGGCAATGAAAGCAGATTATTTTGTAAAATTAGCAGAAGCAGAGGACCTACCACCTCAATTTTCAAAAAGATATAGTGATAATCCAGAGAAATTTTTTATAACAACAACTGAACTAAAACAGAAGTATGGAGATGTTCTTGGAAAGGAACTTCCATGGACTGCTGTTGGAGTTTATACTTATTTTGATAGAATAAAGGTTGGTCTTCAACAGTTGATTGCTGGATGCAAAAAATTTAAACTCAATCTTATTGATCGTTCAGACCTTGCTTCCTTAACTGAAAGAGCAGAAGAGGTTACTGGTATTCCTATGATACATAAATTTGACGAGAAAAGGTTTGAAAACATCCTTGATTTTTAGATAATTTTTTCTAAAAATTTTATAACTCTGTAAATGAGATTGTTGTAAGGAAGAAGAATTTTTAGTTTTTCTGCTTCTTTCAAAATGTATCCATTTAAATAATCTATCTCCGTTCTTTTTCCTCTTCTTATATCCTGAAGCATTGAGTTTATGTTTCTATATGTCAACATGCAAACCTTCTCTATTTCTTTCTTATATTTAGTCCTTAAATCTATTTTTTTCTTTTTAAAAATTTCCATAATCTCTTTTCCAATTCTAAACATTATCTCTCTAAAAAGGCCATCTTCATACACCTTTCCATTTGGAAGTCCTGAAACTGCTGCAACTGGATTAAGACAGGAATTTATCAAGAATTTTTTGTATATATCCTTTTCTATATCTTTCTTCAAAATAAAACTTATTCCTGCTCTTTCAAAAACCCTTTTTAATTCAATAAGATTTTTCACACTCTTTTTTTCAACAATCACCCCTCCTTTTCCAACCTCTTTCACAGAGTTTTCACTTAACTTTGTTGATCCTCTTAAAATTATACCTCTTAAAAATTCTCCTTTCTTTAAATAATAAAGATAATCCCTTTCCCAACCAATTCCATTGTGAAGTGCAATAATTATTTTCCCTTTTAAAAATTTCTTAATTCTTTTCAATGAATCCTTTACAGAGTATGCTTTTACACAGTTTATAAAAAGAGAAGAATCCTGAGATGGATATAATTTGATATCACATTCAATTCTATGTCTTTTCCCATCATTTGAGATAAAATTTATCTTTTTCCTCTTTAAAAAATCAACCCTTTCCCTTTTATAATCAACAATCTCAACATCCTCCCCACTAATTTTAATTCTTGAATATAGAAGAAGTCCTATTGATCCAGGACCTATTATTGATATTTTCATCCACGAATAAGGATTATGAGGTTCCTTAAAAGACCTCTCACACAGGAGATAAGTGCTGCTTCTAAATCAAAACTTTCATAAGTATATGTATTTGCCCAGATTATCTCTCCTGTTTCTGTATCTATTAATCTTGCACTTACTCCAACCTCTGCATCAAAATATTTTACCTCATACTGAAGATTTCCCTCATTATCTTTAAAATATACATACTCCTCTTTCTCAGGAATGTATTTAATCACACTTCCAGTAATAATAGCATCTGCTCCTAATATCTTCTTTATCTTCTTATAATCAATCTCCCTTTCCTTTAGAATCTTATCAATTTTTTCCCTTTCAACAACAGTAATACCACTCTCAATTAAATGCCTTATAATTTCATCCCTTACAACCATTCCTGATGAATCAAATCCAATGTAAGAGTCAAAATTCAAAACAGCAATCTTTTTTATTTTTTTAAAATCATAATCCTTTTTGTATGCAACATAAGGAGCACAGGCAGAAATAAATAAATAGCAAATGGCAAATGGTAAATGGCGAATGGTAAATAGTTTTACTTTTTTTATCATTTTTCTTTTAATCTTTTTAGGTGTTTTAAAGCAATCTTTCTTTTTTTCTTATTTTTTGAAATCTCCAAAAATTTTTCAAAATTCTCTATTGCATCCTTTTCTCTTCCTCCAATATTTTCATAAAGAAGCCCAAGCATATAATAATTATTTTCATCTTCTGGATTTAACTTTTTTGCCTTCTCAAAATATGAAATTGCTTCATTATACATCTTCTGATTGAGTTTTATTAAACCCTTTAAACTCCAATAAACAGAATTTTTCGGGCTGATTTTTTCTTCAATTATTTCAAGTGCTTTTGAATATTTACCTTCATTTATAAATTTCATTATATTATTTTGAGCAAAAAGAGAAAAGGTAAATAGAACTAAAAAAATCATTTCTTCTCCTCTTTTTTAAGTTCTTCAAGATAATTAAGCTGTAACTCAGCAACAGTATCAAATAACAACCTCCTTTCCTCTTCAGTTAAATTCCCTTTTGTTTTTTCTTTAAGCATCTCAAGTATATCAATCTGAACTCTTGCCTGTTCAAGATTTCTATTCAGTTTCTTTGTAATCGGATCCATTATCTTTCCAAGATGTATAAGACATGCCTGTTTCAGTGAAAATATAAGTGCAAAAAAATGTGAATCTATTCTTGTTTCTTCAGCCATTCAAGAAACCTCTCAATCCTTTTTATAACCTTCTCCTTTCCGAGAAGTTCAAGCATCTCAAAAAGTGAAGGCCCCTTTGTTCTTCCACTTACACTAAACCTTAAAGGATGAAAAATCTCTTTTGTTTTAATTCCTTCTTTTTCTGCATACTCCCTTAACACCCTCTCTATCTCATCCCTTTTAAAATCAATTCCCTTAAACAATTCTATTAAATTTTTAAGATTCTTTTCAACGTTTTTGAAATTTTTTATCTTCTTTTTAACATCCTCTTCAATTTCAATATCATCTTTGAAGAAAAATGATATTAAATATGGAACATCCTTTAAAAGTTTTATCTTTTCCTTCTCAAGTTCAATTGCCTTTTTAATCCTCTCTATTTCTCCATCTATTCCATACTCTTTAATAAAATCAAATGAGAGTTTGAAAATCTCCTCTGGACTTTTCTTTCTTATATAATATCCATTAAGCCATATAAGTTTTCCATAGTCAAATACTGCCTTTGATTTTGAACATCTTTTCAAATCAAACTCTTCTATCATCTCGCTTAATGAAAAAATCTGCTTTGAATCCTCAGTTCCCCATCCAAGAAGTGCAAGATAATTAAGGAGTGCCTCAGGTAAGTATCCATTTCTTTTAAACTCTTCAATTGAAACCGCTCCATGCCTTTTACTCAATCTTTTTTTATCCTCACCAAGTATCATTGGTAAATGTGCAAAATAAGGTTTTTCAAATCCAAGTGCTTCATATAAAAGAATCTGTCTTGGTGTATTTGAAATGTGGTCATCCCCTCTTATCACATGTGTAATCTTCATGAGATAGTCATCAATAACACAGGCAAAATTATAAGTAGGATAACCAGAACTTTTTAAAATTACAAAATCCTCAATAAACTTTGTATTAAATGTGATTTCTCCTCTTATCAAATCATTAAATGAAACATCCTTTTCAAAATCAACCTTAAACCTTACTGCTGGTTTCCTACCCTCTTTTAATTTTTTTTCAATTTCTTCTTTACTTAAATTTCTACAGTATCCATCATAATGGGTGATACTTTTCTTCTTTTTCCTTTCCTCAATCTCCTCTTTACTGCAAAAACAGTAATATGCTTTATCCTCTTTAAGAAGTTTTAAAGCATACTTCTCATATATTCCCATTTCCTTTCTTTTACTCTGAAAATATGGTCCATAATCTCCTTTTTCATCAATCACCATTTGCCACTTGCCATTCACCATTTGCTTATCTAAAAAAGGTCCCTCATCCCATTCAATTCCAAGAAAGGTGAGAGACGAGATAATCTGTTTTACTGATTCAAAAGTTGAACGGACTTCATCTGTATCCTCTATCCTTAAAACAAATTTTCCAGAATTTTTTCTTGCAAAAAGATAGTTATAGAGTGCTGTTCTTGCACCACCGACATGAAGATATCCTGTTGGAGAGGGAGCAAATCTTACTCTAACCATCAATAGATTATTTTGTTTAACGGATACTCAATAATTCCTTCAGCACCAAGTTCTTTTAACTTTGGAAGAAGTTTCTGAACCTCATCCTCATTTAAAACAACCTCTATTGCATACCATCCTTTAAGAAGAAGTGGAGATACTGTTGGTTTTTTAAGTGCTGGAAGGACCTTTATAATTTTTTTAATATTTTTTTCATTCACATTCATTTTCAATCCAACCATATCCTTTGCATTCATCGATCCTTTAAGAAGGAGTAAAAGATGTTCCATTTTTTTCTTTTTCCACTTATCCTTCAAACTTTCTTTATTTGCTATAAATCTTGGTGTTGTTTCAAGAATAACATCTATAATTCTTAATCTATTCTCTCTCAAAGATTTTCCTGTCTCTGTAAGTTCAACAATTGCATCACATAAAATCTTTGGCTTTGCCTCTGTTGCTCCCCAGGAAAATTCAATAATTGCATCAACCCCTCTTTTCTTTAAATATTTCCTTGTAAAATTCACAAGTTCTGTTGCAATCCTTTTTCCTTTTAAATCTTTAATATCTTTTATCTTTGAATCCTCTGGAACCGCTATAACCCACTTTGTCATCCTATAACCTGATTTTGAATAAAGAAAATCTGCAAGTTCTCTTATCCCCTTAACTCCACTCTCAAGTATCCAGTCAAACCCTGTAATACCACAGTCAAAAATACCATCACTTACATAATTTGGAATCTCCTGCGGTCTTATTAAAAGGAACTCAACATCCTCAAAATTTGATGAAAGAAAATAACTCCTTTCTCCTTCTTTATAAATCCTTATACCTGCTCTTGAAAAAATTTCAAATGTTGTTTTCTCCAAACTTCCTTTTGGAAGTGCACACCTTAATCTCTTCACCTTACCTCCTCAATTGGTATAGCAAATGGTAAATGGCGAATGGCAAATGGTAAATAGCGAATGGCGAATAGCAAATGGCGAATGGTGAAGGGGAAGTGGTTTTTTCCTGAAGGGAAAAACCGCCTTTTATTTTAAAATTCTTTTCTGTAAACATAGGCATCTTCCTGTGGATAACCATAGTAATTTTTTCTAACCTCAACCTTTTCAAATCCAAACTTCTCATAAAGCCTTTGAGCAATTATATTTGAAGCCCTTACCTCAAGATAACATGCTCTACATCCAAGTGCCTTCATCCTCTTAATCAATTCATCCAGAAAAATTGAACCTATTCCCTGCCTTCTGTATTTTGGATGAACAGCAAAATTAACAATATGCGCCTCATCCCTTACCTTCCAGAAACCACCATAAGCAAGAAGAACCTCCTTGATTTGTTCATCCTTCCATCTTCCCCTCATAACATAAAAATTTGAAACAGGTATTGAAAGCTCCTCCTTAAACTGCCTTCTTCTCCAGGGTCTTGGAAATGAAACCTCCTCAATCTCCATTATCTCATTTATATCCTCAACCCTCATTCTTGAAATTCTATATTTGAATTTACTCTTATCAATCTTTTCTATTTCCTGTAAAACCGGAGGAATCTCTATCTCTTCTACTTTCTTCTCCTCCGCTGTTTTTTTTGCAAAATGCCACCACTCAACCTTAAAATCTTCTTCAGTAATTTCTACCTTTTTCTCCTCTTTTGCTTCCTCAACAACTTCTTCCTCTTTTTTCCCCTCTTCTTTCTCTTCTAATCCTTTTTCAAGTTCTTCCCTCTTCTTCTCAATTTCCTCTGCTATTTTCTTTTCTTTCTCTCTTAATTCTTCAAGAATTTGTTTATCACTTTCTATCATTCCCTCAAGTTCCATTTTTTCATTTAGAAGTGATAATCTCTCCTCAGCAATTTTTGTCAGTTCCTCTTCCAACTTCCTTTTTTCTTCCTCTATCTCTCTTATTTCCATTTCAAATTTTTCCTTTTTCTCTTTAAAATTATTTAAGAATTTCTTTAACTCATTAATCTCTTTTTCTATCTTTAATTTTTCCTCTTTCTAGTTTTCAACTTCACCAAAGATTCTGTCCCTCTCCTTATTC
>QMOP01000056.1 GCA_003650255.1 Caldisericota bacterium | reverse complement strand
TTAAAATATAAATTCAAAAGTTTGAATTTCTATTTAACAGTTAAAAATATTTTCAATAAAAAGTATTCTGAATATGGATTATATTTACCAAGATATTCTGGCTGGACTTTCCTTGGTTATGATTATGTTTACTATCCTTCTCCAGAAAGAAGTATAATTGGAGGGATAGAGTTCAGTATTTTTTAATAGCGGTTTTTATTGTCTGAATATGAAGGGAAACTGTATCTAAGATATTTGGTGAGTATCCTCCACCGAGAGTTATTGCGGTAGGAATATTTCTTTTTCTCAAATTTTCAATTATAAACTCATCCCTCATTTTTAGTCCATCTTTTGTCAAATTTAGATTTCCAAGTTGGTCTTCCTTATAAGGGTCAACACCTGCCTGATATATACAGGCATCTGGCTTAAATTTATCAAGAATTTCAGGAATATATTTTTCAAGTAGTTCCATATATTCATCATCTCCTGTTCCATCTTTAAGTCCTATATCAAGATTACTTCTTTCTTTTGGAACAGGATAGAGATTTTCCTGATGAATTGAAAAGGTGAATGTATCAGTGTCATTTTTGAAGATAAAAGCGGTTCCATTTCCCTGATGTAAATCGCAGTCAATAACAACTGCTTTTTTAATTTTTCCCTCCTTTTTAATTTTCTTAATTGCAACTGCAATATCATTTAAAACACAGAAACCCTCTCCATGATCTGGATATGCATGGTGAAAGCCACCTCCAATATGGATACCAATTCCTTCTTTAAGTGCAAATTCAAGAGCAATAATAGTTCCATTTACACAGATTTTACTTGCAAGATAAAGTTGGGGAGAATATGGAATTTCAAGTTTTAATTCCTCTTCAAAACTTAATTTTCCATTTTTTAGTTTCTCAATATATTCCTCTGTATGAACAAGAAGAAGTTCTTCATCTTTAATTGGTTCTGGCTCAATAAAATCATTTTTCTTAACAATCCCTTCCTCAAGTAATTTTTCTTTTATCAATCTATATTTCAAAACAGGAAAAACATGCTCTCCAATATCAACCTTTGAATACTCATCAGAATAAATTAGTTTCATATATTGATTATACAAAGTTTTCTTGATTGAGGTTTAAATTTTTAGTAATCTATTTATAGAGGTGAAAAAGGGTATAGGACTATTTCTGGGAATGTCAAAATATATTTTTATTCTTGTCAGTTTATTACTCTTTTCAGAAGTCAAAGTAAATGCGAAATGGGTTGATATTGATGGGGAGGGAAAGGAATCTTGGGTGGTGATAGATACAAATTCTTTTTATAATAAAATTTGTATAGATAACAATGGAATGCCTCATATATTCTTTATAGTCGCAAACTCAACAGCGAATGAAATAGTACTAAATTTAGCTTATCTTAAGTGGAATGGAAAAGAATGGGTAGACGTTGACGGGGTTGGAAGGGAGTCCATGATAGTGACAGACTATGTTGGTGGATATCAAATACCATCTTCAGGACCTATGGAATACAGTTTTTGTTTAGATAGCTCGAATAATCCTCATATTGTCTGGATTGGGACAGATCCAAATTTAGAGAAGAATAAAGCTTCTAATTCTTCTCATGATTATTATCTTTTTTATCTTTACTGGAATGGAAAAGAATGGGTAGATGTTGATGGGATTGGTCAGGAATCTAAAAAGATTAAATATCTTGGAGATGAGAGCAATCTTAATACAAATCCTATTTTGATTTTAGATAAATCAGGGAATCCTCATATTATGTGGTTAGTTAATATAGGAGAAAGTCTATATAATGCTAATTATCATTTTAATTATCTTTACTGGAATGGTCATGAATGGGTAGATATAGATGGTGAGGGACAGGAATCTATAGATCCACTTTCCAAAATTTTTCATGAGACAGGAGAAGGTATTGTAGGATATGATGTCTTTATGCCATCAGGATTTTATGGATTTATTCCATATTATGCTTTGGACTCAAATGGGTATCCACATCTTGTGTGGTCTGGTGTTGTAGTGGGTGATAATAAGTTTTATGGGTATTATCTTAAATGGGATGGTAATAGATGGGTCGATGTAAAAGGGTCATCGAGTTTAGAAGCAAAGAGTATAACCATGTATTCTTCAGAGTATCAAATCGTATATCCTACGTTAAGGTTAGATGAGGCTGAGAGACCACATATTTCATTTTTTCTGGACTATCCTCCAAGAAAAGTAGGTTGCCTTTACTGGAATGGAAGCGAATGGGTGGATGTTGACGGAGAGGGTCAGGAGTCGATATATGTAATTGATGGCAGTTGTTATTTTGTATTGGATAAGAAAGGTTTTCCTCATTTTTATGGAATTACTGAAGAAGAAAATATTTTTTATTTTAGGTGGAATGGAAAAGAATGGGTAGATGCAGATGGAGAAGGGCAGGAATCAGTAAATATTACTAAAGGATATCTCTATTATCCTAATAGTTTAGTTTTGGATTCTTACGAAAATCCTCGTCTTGGTTTTGCAATAGAAATTTCTACAGGTGAATATAGAATAGTCTATCTTCATTGGAAAGACGACCTCTCTCCCTCAGCAATAACGGACCTGAAAACAGAACCAGGGACAAATGAGGGAGAGGTAAACTTAAGCTGGACAATGCCAGGAGATGATGGAAGAAATGGAAATTTCATAGAAGGAAATTATTACATTTATTGTTCAACTTCAATTATAGAAGTAGAAAAAACCAGTTTAAGTGAAGTAAAGGAAGTAAGAAAATTCAACTGGATAGAATCAGGAATAAAAAATGAACTTGTAATAACAGGACTTGAACCTGGAGTAACGTATTATTTCAGAATATGGATAGGAGATGAAGTTCCAAATATATCAGATGGTTCAAACATAGATGGAACATGGGCACAATTACCAGCACCTGTTCCACCTGATAAAGTAGAAGTATTTAAAGGAACTGGAATTAGCGCAACAGGCATAAAATGGGAATGGAAGGAAAATCTTTCAAACAAGAAAGGATATAGAATAAAGGATTCAACTGGGAACATAATAGCAGTATTATCAGCACAATCAACTTATTTTATAGAAGAAGGACTTGAAGTAAACACTTATTATGAAAGATACATAGTGGCATACAATGAAGCAGGAGAAAGTGAGGAGGTAATTGCAGGAGCTTATACTCTCACAGAAACTCCTGATGTAAGTAAAATTGAAGTAACAAGCACAACAATAAAAGTATACTGGAATGGGAAGAACAATCCTCCTTCAACAGAATACAGTATAGAATGGAGCAGTGATTATTTATTCAATGTAATAGCTGGAAGTTATACATTAAAAGGCACAAGTTATACAATAAAAGGATTATATCCACATCTATATTACTGGATAAAAGTAAAATCAATAAATGGAGATAGAACAGGAGTATACAGTGAAGTAATATCAACAAGGACATATGCGGATAGACCACCTGAAATAGTAGAATTCAGTGCAGAATCAACAGGATGGGATAGAATCAGGTGGAGCTGGACAGTATTTGGAGAAAATGGAGTAATATTAAAGGATGAAGACGGGAAAGTAATATCAGAAGTAAAAGAAGGAAAAGGATACTACATAGAGGATGGATTATTACCCAACACATCATACCAGAGATACATAGAAGCATTTAATGAAGCAGGAAATACAATCTCACAAAAACTTACAAAATACACATTAACAAAGAAAGTAACAGATTTCAGCATAATTGAAGTAACAACAGATACAATAAAAGTTTTCATAAAAGATGAAATAAATCCTGACTGGACAGTATATGAACTTGAATGGTCAAGGGATAGTAATTTCTATACAATAGAAGGAAGAAAAGAAAAAGTAGAAGAAGGGACACAGACAATAAAGGGGTTACAGGGAGGGGTAGAGTATTACATAAGGATAAGAGGAATAAACATAGAAGGAGAAAAAGGAGAATACTCAAATATAATCTCAACAAGGACAGGAGAAGTAATAACAGAATTACCATTACCGGTTGAGAACTTTCATGCAGTATCAATAGATGGAGCAAGGATAAGACTTGAATGGGAGGTATCAGTATCAAGTGATGTAGAAGGATATAACATCTACTGGGACAGCGGAACAGGAATAATAAATTATGCAAAACCAATTGCAAGCATAAAACATCCAGCAACAAGCTGGACAACATGGGAGTTAGAGGAAGGAAAAGAATACAGATTTGGAATAAGGGTGGAGGATAAAGAAGGAAAAGAAGAGAAGAACACAACAAGAGTAGCAACAGCAAAAGCAGTATTTAATATAACAGGAATAAAAGCAAGGATAAAAGTACCAAAACCAGGGAAAAAAATAACAGGAAACTCAATAACAATAATGGCAGAGATAGAAGGAGATAGAAGTAATTATGAGAAGGTGCTATTTCAGTATAAAAAAGAAGGAGAATACTGGTGGCAGAACATAGAGGCAGCAAACTCAAATCATCCAAATCCAGATAAAGAGTATCCATATTTTATTCACTGGAATGTAAGTGAACTTGAAGAAGGAAAGTATTACATAAGAGCAATTGCATATGGAAGAGATGGAAGTTATGACAGAAATCCAGAATCAGTTATGATAATAATAGACCATCAGAATCCAGAGATAAAAGAGGAGATAGAAGGAAAGAAACACAGGAAACAGGAGATAATAGATACAAGAAGGAGAAACAGGATATTTATAGGATATCCAGGAACAAAGAGGGGAGTAAGGGTTGAGATACCAGAAATAGATATAGTTCAGAAGGAACTCACAACAACAATGATACTGAATCCTGACACAATACCACAAGAACCAGAAAGAGTAATACCACTTGGAGACGGAACAACTTTAAAGATAGAGATACCAGGAGATGAAGTAGTATTAAGTAAAGGAGCAAAAGTAGTTTTTATATATGAAGACAGTGATAATGATGGGTATCTTGACTATCATGAGGAATACGGAATGAAGATACCGATAAAAGAGGAGTATCTTGCGATATACCATTATAATGAAGAAAAAAGCAGATGGGAGAAACTGATAACTAAGATAGACAAAGAAAACAATACAATAGAAGCAGAAGTAAGAAGTTTTTCATATTTTGCATTATTTGGACTTCCTGCAGAAGATTTAGAAAATGTAATAATATATCCAAATCCATATAAAGAAGGCCAGGGAGATGGAAACATACACATAGAAAATCTTACCTTGAATACAGAAGTAAAGATATACACAGTATCAGGAAAGTTAATCTGGGAGAAAAAGGATATAGATACAGGAGAGATAACATGGGATACAAGGAATAAGTCTGGAAGAAAGGTTGCAAGTGGAGTATACATAATAGTGATAGAGAATGACCTTGGAGATAAGAGAATAGAGAAGGTAGGAATAATAAGGTGAGGAGAGTTTTATTTTTAATTTTATTGATAGTTATAAAACTTGGAGCAATAGAAGAAAGAACAGGAGAAGCATCAATGGAGTTTTTAAATATAAGGGAAGGAACAAAAGAGATAAGTTTAGGAATAGAGAAGGAGATAGAAGCAGGAAAATATCCTGAGATAGGATTTACATACAAGAAATGGATAGCAGGGATGAAGTATCAAGGAATTAAGTACAGTTTACCGATTAACAGATTTTTAATTGGATGTGGAATAACATATTTTGACATGGGAGAGATTAAAGGAAGAGATGAGAAAGGGGAAAGAACTGGAAACTACAGACCATATGACATAGAAATAGAATTAAACACAGGATACAGAAAAGGAGAATTAACAGTTTTAAACAGGATAAAGTATATAAAGGAAAAGATAAAGGATGAGGAAGCAGAAGCACTGGCAATGGATATATATTTAAAATACTGGATATTTCAACTTGGAATAGAGAATATTGGAGGAAAAGTAAGATTTATAAAAGAAAAGTATTCTCTTCCATTAAAAATATTTTCAGGATTAAGATTAAGAATCAAAGAAAGGGTGAAACTGGTTATGGATATAACAAGGGAGTATGATGGAAGGATAATAAAAGGAGCAGGAATAGAGTGGAAGATAAGGGACATATTCTATTTAAGGACAGGATATAGGGATGGAATGGATTACAGTAAGAAGATTTCATTTGGAATAGGGATAAAAGGAGAAAGAATTGGAGTGGATTATGCTTATATACCGGAGGAAACATTTGGAAACATTCATCAGTTTTCAATAAATTTTATAATGGGAAAGGGAAAAAAGGAGGAAAGAAGAAAAGAATTACTTTTTGAACTTGGAAGGACGGAAGGGATTGAAATAGAAAAGGTGATAAACAAGGAGATGGAAAGGATAGTGGTAAAAATAGGAGAACCAGTAATAAAAGTATCAACTGAGAGTGCAAAGATATCCTGGAAAGAGGAAGTGATGAGAAAAATAATAGAGCTTGTTAAAAAGATGAAAGATTACAGAATAACAGTTATAGGGTATTACACCAGAGAAGAAAAAAGAATATCAGAAGAAAGGGTAAAATATTTCAGGATGTATCTATCAATGAAAACGGGAATAAAAGAAGAAAACATAAGATATAAAGTCAGAGAGTTTGGAAACAAGAAAAAGTTTTTGATAAGTATAGAATTTATAAGATAACAAGAACTTGATTTTTAAAGAATATTTTAAAATTGTGAATAGAAATTTACAGATTGAAATAAGCAAACATGCATTAGAGCAGATGAAAGAGGGAAGATGAAAATAAGTTATGACCCAGAAGTTGATGCACTTTATATCAGACTTCTTGAAGGAAATTATGAATGCGAAGTTATACGGCTTAATGAGCGTGTAGCAATTAATATCGGACCTGAGGAGCAGGTTGTTGGAATAGAAATAATTGATGCAAGTAAGATCTTAAAAGGATTTAAAGAAAGGCAGATTCATTTGGAGAATTTAATAGCGGTATAGAATTTCAGTGTTGTTTTTATTTTTAAAATTGATATAATTTTGAAAGTTGGCCCCATAGTCTAACGGACAGGACACCGGGCTCTCAATCCGGAGATAGGGGTTCAACTCCCCTTGGGGCCATTGAAGTTTGCAAGGCTAAAGTATAAAGGCTAAACATAAGTTGAAATTAATTGAGAAATTAAAAAAAGAAAAAAAGGATATTCCACATCTCTGTTCTGAAGATTTTTTATCTCCTTATACTTCATGCTGGTTATGTATTGTTGAGATTGAAGGAGAGAAAAGACCACTTCCAAGTTGCTGGTATGAGTATAAGAAGAATTTAAAGTTTAAATATAATACAGATGAACTTAATAGAATAAGGAAGGAGATTTTATCCTTATATCTCTCAAATCATTTTGCTGATTGTATTGCTCCATGTAAAGAGGCATGTCCTTCAAGGATTGATATACAGGGATACATTCGTCTTATAAGAGAAGGTAAGTATTTGGAAGCATATGAACTTATTAGAAAAAGATGTCCTATTCCAAGAGTTATTGGAAGGGTCTGTCCGAGGTTCTGTGAAAAGGAGTGTTACAGAAATTTGATTGATGAGCCATTGAGAATAAATGATTTAAAAAGATTTGTTTCTGATATGATTGCACCAACATATATTCCGAAAACAGTTCCACTTAAAAAACCAAGAATAAGGGTTGCTGTTATTGGTTCTGGCCCTGCAGGAGTTTCATGTGCTTATTATTTGAGGAGAAATGGGATTGAGGTTGATATATATGAAAAGGAGGAGAAAGCAGGTGGGCTTTTATATTATGCAATTCCAGATTTTAGATTGGATAAGGAGATTGTTCTTGATGAGGTTGAACTGATTTTAAAAGAGGAGATAAGAATATTTTATAAGAAAGAGTGGGGAAGGGATTTCAGTATTGAAGATTTATTTGAGAAAGGGTATAGAGCAATTTTTATTGCAATAGGATCGCCAAAATCTAAATTGGTTATGGAAGGAGGAATTGGTTCACTTGAGTTTTTGAGAGATTATAATCTTGGCAGGATAGAAAAAATTGAGGGAAATGTTATTG
>QMOP01000055.1 GCA_003650255.1 Caldisericota bacterium | reverse complement strand
TGGATATAAAAAAAATTATTAGAGAATTAAGGAATCATTCTCCATTCACATTATTAGGTGCTGCTACAGGAATTATAATTATGCTTCTTTTTTCCAATCTTCCTCAAAAGACCTCCTTCACCATTTTTTATATCCTTCATCCTTTACATGTGGTATTGAGTGCTTTGGTTACTGCTTCTATGTATAAATTTTATCGGAAAAAAGTTCCTTTAATTATTCTTTTCTTACTCGGTTATTTTGGTTCAGTGGGTATTGCGACCTTAAGTGATTCTTTGATTCCTTATTTAGGAGAATTTCTACTCAAGTTACCAAAAAGGGAGATTCATATTGGAGCAATTGAAAGATGGTGGCTGGTAAATCCTCTTGCTATTTTAGGTGTCTTAATTGCTTATTATCATCCTCATACAAAGTTTCCTCATGCTTTTCATGTTCTCTTAAGTACCTGGGCATCCCTTTTTCATATAATTATGGCTATAGGAGAGAAAATAAATCTTCTTTCCTATTTTGTAATATTTATTTTTCTATTTCTTGCAGTCTGGTTTCCCTGCTGTTTAAGTGATATAATTTTTCCTTTAATCTTTGTAAGCGATGAAGGAAGTAACGGAGAAAGAATTTAAAAAAGATGTAATTGAAAAATCAAAAGAAAAGCCAGTTTTAGTTGATTTTTGGGCTGATTGGTGTCAACCTTGTCTTATTTTTTCGCCAATTTTAGAGGAGTTAGAAAAGGAGTATCATCAAGAATTTATTTTTTATAAAGTAAACATTAAAGAGAACGAATCTTTAGCGCTTCAATTAGGTATTCAGGCAATTCCTACAATAAAAATATTTAAAGACGGGAAGGTTGTTGCAAGTTTTACTGGGGTATTATCCAAGCAGAAACTGAAAAGTATATTGGATAAATTTATCCCTCAGCAAGCAGAAAAACTTATAAAGGAAGCAGAGACCCTTTTGAAAGAGGGAAGGTTTGAGGAGGTAGAGAAAAAACTCAAAGAGGCAGAAAGTTTAAAACCAGATAATCCTCAAGTAAAACTTAAATTAGGATTAATTTATTTTAAAAAGAATGAAATAGAGAAAGCAAAGTCTTATTTAAAAGAGGTAACTCAATTTGAAGATGCAAACAGAATCCTTTCTTATATCTATTTTTTAGAAACACCTGAAGAGGATATTGATAAACTTAAGAAGATTTTAGAGAAAAATCCCGATGATTTAGAGGTTCGTTTAAGGATTGCAACTCAATATGTAAAAAAGGGGAAGTATCGAGAAGCTTTAGATGAATATTTAGAGGTAATAAAAAGAAACAAAAAATACAAAGATGAAATAGCCCGTAAACTTATGCTTAAAGTATTTTTAATTTTAGGTAATGATGCTTCTTTAACTCATGAATATCAGAGGAAATTAGTTCAAGTTTTATTTTAGATTATTGAAAGGAGTTTACATATTAATAATTCGTTTGAAAAAGGATAGAGTCATAAAAGTTGGTAATTTAGGGAGAATATTTTTCAAAGAAGGGATTTATTTCTATGTTGGAAGATCCTTAAGGGGGATGGAAGCCCGTATCAGAAGGCATTTAAGTAAGAGGAAGAAATTGTTCTGGCATATTGATTATTTTTTAAATTCTCGAGATGCAAAAATAATAGGGATAATAAAAATAAAAACTCAAGATAAATCCTTAGAATGTCAGATTTCTCGTTACTTTTCTAAATATTTCCATCCTATATCTTATTTTGGCTCCAGTGACTGTCATTGTGTGTCTCATTTTTTCTTTGCTGGCTAAATTTAAAATTTTACTTGACAAATTAAAATTGATTTGTTAGGTATATCTAAAAAAGTAAGATGAAACTAAAATTTTAGTAAAATGGTGATGAAGATGGAAGAGGAAAAAAAATTGAGTTCAAATAAGGAAGATTATCTGGAAGTAATATTTATTCTTGAGAAAAAGAACGGTGTTGCCAGAGTTAAGGATATAAGTCGTTTAATGAAGGTGAAAACCTCAAGTGTTACTTCTGCCCTGAATATGCTTTCTAAGGAAGGACTTGTTATTCATGAAAGATATGGTTATGTGAAACTCACACCAGAAGGAGAAAGATTGGCTTTGAAGGTTCGGAAAAGGCATAATATTCTCTTCAGATTCTTAAGTGAGATTTTGAATATTGATCCTGAGGTGGCGGAAAAAGATGCCTGTGGAATGGAACACTCTGTCAGCCCTCAGACCCTTGAGAAGATTACAAAATTTATAGAGTTTGTGGAGACATGCCCTGAACATACCAGACCTGACTGGCTCAGAAGTTTTGACTATTTCTTTAAAACTGGAAGACGCCCCAGATGTAAAATAAGGAAACTGAAAAAAGATGTTCTGGGAGGTAAATAAAATTTTTTTGTTTGAAAAGTTAGATAAAACAAACATAGTTTTATGAGTAAAACAAATGTAAAAAGGAGGTAAGATGTTGAAGAGGAGTTTTGGAATTGTGTTGATTTGTGTGATGATTTTCTCAATGCCCCGGATTGTAAAGGCAGAGGAAGAACTTCTGAAACTTGAGGAGGTGGTAATTACCGGGACAAAGACAGAAAGGAGATTAAAAGATGTTCCTGTCAGGACAGAAATTATCACAAGAGAAGAGATTGAGGAAAAAGGTGCGGCATCTCTTTATGAGGCACTGGAAGGAATTCCCGGAGTAAGGGTTGAATATCAGTGTTCCTACTGTAATTTCTCAATTGTGAGAATTCATGGGATGGCTGCCGGTCATGTTCAGGTTCTGATTGATGGACAGCCCATATACAGCGGCCTGGCAGGTGTTTATGGACTGGATCAGATACCCACAGCAAATATTGAAAGAATAGAGATTGTAAAAGGCGCTGGTTCTGCACTTTATGGATCTTCTGCAATCTCCGGTGTGATAAATATTATCACCAGAAGACCGGAGAAAGAACCTGAAATTAAGGTATCGGCAAGTTTTGGAGAATATAAGACAAACAGATACACAATCAGTGCTTCAAGAAGGGTGGAGGATATGGATGTGATGGTTGTTGCTCAGAAACATACACAGGATGAGATATTTGTTGATGATGAGGAAAGAGCACAGATAGATGAAGAAGGAGTCCCTTATTCAGACAGGGTAAGGGCTGATAATACATCTCTTGGAGCAAGGATAAATTTCTACGATTTAACAGGAGATGATAAATTGACCTTTACCGGAAGAACCATAAATGAGCTGAGAAAAGGAGGAGCAAAACCAGGAGTAAAAGAGGGACTGGATATGGAGAATCCTTTTTCAGAGGCAACTGAAAACATTACCACAACAAGATATGAAGTAACTGTTGGTTATGAGAAAGAATTTTATGAAGGAAATAGTATTGCAATAAATCTTGCTTATTGCACACATAATAGAAATGCCACAAATGATACTTTTGTAGGTGATTATCTGGCAACCCATAATGGTGAATATCCACCCTCCAATATCTTAAGACCATATCTTGCTGATGAAAATCTTGTTGTTCTGGATTTAAGTTATAAACACCCTTTAGGAAAACATACCCTGCTTACAGGGATTCAATATTCTTATAATAAACTGGAAGAGGAGGGTATGTATGTGGAAATGGAATCTTCAACTCCCTACAAATCATCCAGCGAAAAGCATGCTCATGATTATGGGATTTATCTTCAGGATGAATTTAAATTAACCGATAAACTGGAACTTGTTTTAGGAGTAAGATATGACAAACACAGTTCTGAGGATTCTTTTAGAGGAAGTGGTGATACCATGTATGCCAAAAAACCTGTCTCTCTTAAATATGATGAGGAGGCTTTTAATCCAAGGTTTGCGGTAAAATATGAAGTCAGTCCATCTTTAGTTTTGAGGACAAGTATCGGAACAGGATTTAGGGTCCCATACGGTTTCAGTGAAGATTTGCATCTCTGTTCAGGTTCACCAAGGGTTTATAAACCAGCAGACCTTGAACCGGAGAAATCAGTAAGTTTTAATTTGGGTATTGACCATTTCTATGGGGATCATTATTTGAGTTTAAATCTCTTCAGGACAAATCTTAAAAAGAAGATTGATTTTGCAGATGCAACTGAAGAGATTGCTCAAAAGGGGTATGATTATGTATGGCAGAATTTAGGAGATGCATATACTCAAGGGGTAGAACTTGGACTGAGGTTGGCTATATTTAAAGACCTTGGTATAGATATGAATTTTACCTATACAGATGCCAGGTATAAGGATAAAAGAGAAGATTGGAAGGAGTTTGCAGGTGGTAAATATTATGATGATAGCATCTACATCTCAAGGGTTCCTGAAATAACAGGAGGATTGAAACTATCTTATAGCCCTAGAAACTGGAATTTTATCTGGGACTTTAATTACACAGGTAGGATGTATATTGACTATTCTGAAGTTGAAGGAGAAGAAGAGATTAAGCATACAGAACCTTTTGTGGTCTGCAATGTAAAGGTAGTAAGAGAGATACGGGAAGGGGTTAAGTTGTTTGTTGGTGCAAAGAACCTGTTTGACTATATTCAGGAGGACAAAAGACCGGGTGATGCTGCTTTTATGTGGGCTCCTTATTATGGAAGAATTATATACGGCGGAATGGAGGTAAAGTTTTAGTCAAAAGAGAAGTGATTTTGGAGGTGACGGGAAATGTGCATGAAGAGAGTTGAAGTGAAATTTAACAATGGCTTGAATATGCTTGCCTGTGTAAGAATTGTAAATATTGTTTCAAAGTTCAGGTCAAGGGTGTGGTTGCAAAAAGATGATAAAGTTGCTGATAGCCGCAGTGTGATAGAGCTGTTATCTCTTGGAATTGGCAGGGGTGACAGAGTTAATCTGTTTGCCGATGGAGAAGATGAGGATAAGGTTTTAGATGCTCTTCAGAAATTTTTTGCAGATTCTGAAACGATGAACAAAATAACGCTGTAATAGAAAGGAGGTTAAAATGAAAATTGCAGTGGTGAGTGAAGACAAAGTGAATGTGAGTGAGCATCTTGGTGGTGCCCCTTATTTCATTGTGGTGAATGTTGAAGATGGAAAAGTAACAGGAAAAGAAGAAAGAGAAAAACCGGGGCATAAGGAGTTTGCTTCAGAGGAAGAGCATCCTTTAACTGATGAAAAAGGTCATCATGGAATTGGTCCTCAGGCATCAGAAAGACACAAACAGATGTATGAAATAATTAAGGACTGTGAAGTTCTCATTGCTGGAAGAATAGGTTTTGGTGCTTATGAGGATATGACAAGTTTCGGCCTTAAAGTAATTGCAACAGATGTAAAGACAATTGATGAAGCAGTTTCTCTTTATATTGAAGGGAAATTAGAACATCAAAAAGATCGGGTTTGTTAGAGTAACTGCATAAGCGGAGCAATTAGAAATTAAGAATACTCACCAGACAACCGGAGATTTTGAAAAGGAGGCAAGAAAAATGATGATCAAGAAAAGTTTTGGAGTTGTGTTGATTGGGATGATACTTCTTTCAATGTTAAAAGGGGTAAGTGCGCAGGAGGAAGCACTGGAACTTGAGGAGGTTACCGTAACGGCAACAAAAACAGAAAGGAGATTAAGCGAAGTTGCAGCGAGTGTAACGGTGATTACAAGAGAAGATATTGAAAAATCATCTGCTAAATACATAGATGATCTTTTGAAAGAATATGCTGGAATTATTGTTACAAAGCCTCAGGGTTCTACATCAGCCAGAACCTGGGTTCGTCTGAGGGGTCTTCCTCATCCGAGAGCAACATTGGTGATGAAAGATGGAGTGCCTGTTAACAGATATGTCTGCGGAGGGACAAAGTTTGCGGAACTACCTCTTGAAAGAGTAGAGCGGATAGAAATAGTGAGAGGTGCGAATTCCTCTCTCTACGGTTCAAGCGCTATGGGTGGTGTCATCAATATTATCACAAAAAAACCAGAAAAGAAAACAGAAGCGAATATCAGCGCCTCAAGAGGAAGCAATAGTACAAGCATTGGAGATATTGATTTTTCTTCCTTTTTAACAGAAAAATTGAATTTCACGCTACACACTCATATTTTTGAAAGTGACGGTTATGACAGCTGGAATTATGATGCCATAAGAGAGGCAAAAATAGAGGCAATGCTCAAAAAAGGAAAAACACAGGCTCAGGCAGAAAATATAGTTAACAAAATTATGGAGAATTTCAGGAAATATGCTGAAAATAACAAGCGTGATGCTTATAACGTTTTATTTTCCATAAATTACATGATTTCTGAAAATTCAAGATTGAGCGCAGAGTATTCAAAGTGGAATGATGATATTTGCATGGGCAGAAAATATTTCAATAAGGAATTTGATAGGGACAGATTTATACTTGGCTATTTAAATAAAGGAGAAAAGCTTAAAATTTCCGCTAACGCTTATTATCTTGACGAACAGTTTAACACAACTTTTGATAAAAAGCCCAAACCATCGGCAAAATATTGGGGCTATGATGCAATAGATGTATTAAACAAAATTCCTGTCCAGGATATGGGTGGCAATTTGACTTTGAGTTGTTCTCTGGGCGGCAATCATTTGTTTACAGGTGGAGTGGATTACAGACAGGGTAAAATGGAAAACAAAAATGAGTGGCAGACAAAATCTAAAATTACTATTGCGAAAGGAAAACAGTTGCGTTTTTCTTTATTTTTACAGGATGAGATTGATACAGGAAAATTCAGTATTAACATAAGCGGTCGAAGTGATTGGTATAAGACATCTGATGGTTCTTTTACAAATTCAGCTGACCCATCTGAAAATGAAAAGTATCCGTCTATATCGGATAGTTTGTTTAATCTCAAAATCGGTTTGGTTTATCGCCTGACAGATTCAACAGTTCTTCGCGGTTCAGTAGGTCAGGCTTGCGATATTCCATATTTATACGCTTTGTTCGGAACACACGAATGCCCGCCGGGAAAGATGAGAATAGGTAATCCTGAAATAAAACCTGAGACAATGATTAGTTATGAAGCAGGAATAGAAAGCAGATTTTCAAATAGGGTAAAAATCGGATTAATGGGTTTTTATAACAATGTTACTGACTGGATGGATATTCTTTTTGAAAAGGAACAAAGTGGTGTAAAGTATTACAAATGGCAGAATATAGATGAAGTGAAAATAAGTGGCATTGAGTTTACGATAGGTTTTAATTTATCCTCATTTATTTCTGCATCGGCTAACTACACATATATGAACACCATCTTGAGAAAGATAAGCGCGGATAAATTGAGCGGTCCTTATAAACCGGAAGATTATGAGGGGAATGAACTTCCGGGTCAACCGAAAAACAATATCAGCCTGAGTTTAATATACAACAATCCAAAAATTTGCACATTCAAATTAACGGGGCATTATGAGAGCGAGCGTTACGATGACCTTGAAAATACGGATAAACTTGACAGTTACATCGGGTGGAATGCCAGTGTTTTGCGAAAATTATCTGATGATTTTTCAGTTTCTGTTTCAGTTGAAGATATATTTAACGAAAAATGGGCTGAGAGCTGGAATACATATACACCGGGAAGAAGGGTTGATGTAAAACTTGTAGTTAATTTTTGAGGATTGTAAAAAATAGGAGGGGAAATGAAAAAAATGTTTATGGCAGTAGTGGGTCTATTGTGTTTGGTAGGTGTGTTTGCCACGGAGACAACATCAACCAAAGAAAGGGTATTATCTCCCATCTTAATTTATGACAAAGGGCATCTTCTTGAATTATCAATAGAGGATGTGGGGAAATATCATGGAGATATTTGTCCATGTGTGGTTGTTTCTTTCAGAGCAATGAAACTTGCTATATCAAAACTCTGGGGAAAAGAAATTCCGAATAGGAAGGACTTTAAAATAATAAGTTCTCTGCCCACAGACGGCAGTGAAGATACTTTTGAATTTATAACACGGGTGAAAAAAAGAGGAGATTTCTCTTTTGATTTACCGCAAGGAACAAGCAGGTTAAAAATATCGGAGAAAAACTATTCGTTTGTTTTCATAAGGAAATCAACTAATAAGCGAATAAAAATTTCTGTTAAAAAAGAAGTATTTCAGGAAATTGATGATAGATTTTTTAAAATAAGAACAAAAAGAAAAT
>QMOP01000054.1 GCA_003650255.1 Caldisericota bacterium | reverse complement strand
AGATAGATTGTTGTCCAATTTAACAGAAGAAGAGGATTTTATTCTTGGTATAATGCTTGGATATGACAGATTAAAACAATGTGAGCGTTATATGAGGATAAAAAGGATGAAGCAGTGTGTAAAATAAAATTAGTTTTTATTATCGGGATAATAATTTTCTTTTCTTCTTCAATAAATGCAGGGAGATTAGGAAGAATTAAAGAGGATATAGAAAGGACCCGAAAACTTTTAGAGGAGGAGAAAAGGCAGCATCAAAAAGAAAAGGATCAATCTCTTCAGGCAATAAAGAGTATGGAGGAGAGAATAAAAACTCTGGAGAGTAATATTGACCGTCTGGAGAAAGAAATCATATCTTTAAACAGAGAGATAGTTGATACAAAAAAAGAGATAAAGTTTTTAATGGAAAGGAGAGATAAAATCAAAAATTATTTTTCAAGTTTAAAAGGGGTTCTCTTAGAAAATTCTCTCTGGTTAAAGAAGAATATAGATTCAGGAATTCCTTTTTACAAGGAAGAAAGGGTTCAGAAACTTGATGATTTTAATGAGCGGTTAGAAGAGATGGAAATAATGGATTCATTGCAGGAGATCTATTATTATTTCAAGAGTGAAATAGATTTATCCTATAACAGTGAACTTTACTCTGAAGAAATAGAGACAGAAAAAGGAGAGATTAAGAAAGCGAAGTTTGTAAGGATAGGAAAAATAATTCTATTTTATCGCACAAATGATGGAGAGGAGTATGGAAGATGGTTAAATGGAAAATGGAAAAAAGATCTATGTTCGCATTGCAGGAAGAATATAAAAAAGGCAATAGAGATTTTAGAAGGAAGAAGGATACCGGAACTTTTAAAATTTCCAGTATGTTTGAAAGATGAGTAGAAAATTTATTCTTTTTGTGATTCTCCTCTGTTTTTATAAACCTGTTCTGGCTGATATAAGGGAAAAACTGGAAGAACTCAGTAAATTGAAAGAGGAGTTGAGACAGGAGAGGATAGAGAGGGTGAATGATAAGATAGCAAATTATAATAAACTTAAATCCCTGGAAATGAAAATATATTCTCTGGAAGATAAATTAATGGAATTAAAGACAGAAAAATTTAAGATAGAGGAAGAACTGGATAACCTGAAATCAGAAAAAGAAAAAATCAAGGAGGAATGTAGTGAACTTGAGGAAAAAGAGAAAGAAGTCAGGGATTTTTTAATGGAGAAAATTGATGAAATGAAAGAGAAAATAGAAAACCTGCCTCCATTTCATAAAAAAGAGAGGTTGAAAAAGTTATCTTCAATTAAGGATATCCCAGGATTTTTTGAGTTTCTTAAAAAAGAAGTATTACTGGGAGAGAGTTCAGAGGTTTATTCAGGTAACATTAGTGGGAGAGATGTTAAAATTTTAAAGATAGGAGGAATATTTTCTGTGTATAAATCCAGGGAAGGAGAGGTGGCAATTCTGGAAAAAAGAATAAAAGGGGATAGAGCAGTTTATTTATGGAATAAGAATATAAAATCATCTCTGAAAAAGGATTTGTGTAATATTTTTCAAACACTGGAAAAAGGAGGGGAAAGAATTTTAAAAATACCTGTTGATGTGACTCAGGGGACAAAATTGAGAAAAGAGAAAGAAAAAATGGGATTTTTGGGCTGGTTTGTAAAAGGTGGTCCGGTGATGATACCCTTAACACTGGTTGCCCTCACAATAATAATAATGGCAATAGAAAGACTCCTTTTCTTCCGGCGGGAATATATCAATGCTGATAAATTGATGGAAGAGGTTTTAAAACTTGAAAGTGATCATAAAAAAGATGAGGCAATAAAATTATGCGAGATGACTCCGGGTCCTGTGGCAAGGATGTTAAGGGTGGGATTAAGGGAGCATCACAAGGGAAGGAAGATTGTGGAAGAGATGCTTCATGAACAGCATCTTGAAGAGATTCCACGACTCACAAAAAATCTTTCCACCATTGCTGTACTGGCTGGAATAGCACCGCTTTTAGGGCTCCTGGGAACAGTGAGCGGAATGATTACCACATTTCATATAATAACCTATCACGGAGGAGGAGACCCAAGGCTTCTGGCTGGTGGAATTTCAGAGGCTTTAATTACCACAGAATTCGGATTGATTATTGCTATTCCTGCTCTACTTCTGCATAACCATCTTTCCAATAAGGCAGAGAAAATTGCTGAGGATTTAGAAAAGAATGCAGTTAAACTGATAAATTCATTACCTGATGTTTAAATCTATTTTTGAAACCATAATCTGTGGTGGACCGGTTATGCTTCCCATAATAATTGTATCCATTGTGGTCTGGATGTTGATAATTGAAAAGTATCTTTATTTAAGGAAAAAAGATATTGATTATGAAGAGTTCTTTAATGATATTTTTAGATTGATTAAGGAAAGGAATAAAAAGGAGGCAATAAAAATCTGTGAAAAATTTCAGGATTCAGTTGCAGAAGGAGTAAAGAGGATTCTGGAAAATGGAAGTAAAGGGAAGGAGAGACTGCAGAGGATAGCAAGGCAGATTTTTCATGAAAAATATCCTGAGTTAGATGAGCATCTTCCCACAATCTCAACCTTGGCCCAGATTTCACCTCTCTTAGGTCTTCTGGGTACAGTAGGTGGTATGGTTTCCACATTCACCACAATAAATCTTTTTGGAACAGGAGATCCCCAGTCCCTGGCAAAAGGAATATCTCAGAGTTTAATTACCACACAATCAGGTTTGATAGTGGCTATTCCGGCATTATTTCTTCATAACCATCTTGCAAAAAAAGTGGATTTTATTATCAACAATCTGGAAAAAAGTATTACCGGTTTGATTAACCTTTTATCAAAAGAGGAAAATGAATAATCTGGAGAGATTTTCAATTCATAGATACAGAAAAAAACCTGAGATAAATATTGCTCCCTTAGTGGATATGGTCTTTCTGCTTCTGATTTTCTTTTTAGTTAGCACAACTTTCTCCCGGGAAACAGGAGTTAGTGTTCGCAAGCCAAAGGCAAAAACAGCAAGTTATCTTTCAAGAGAGAGTATACTGGTTGCAGTAACAAGAGAGGGAACAGTTCATATCAACAATCGGAAAGTGGATCTGGAAACACTTTATAGAATTATGAAAGATATTTTGAAACAGAAACAAGAAGCATCTGTAATCATTATCGCTGATAAAGGGGCTATAGTGGGTAGAGTAATTGAGGTAATGGATAAATGCAGGCAGGCAGGAGCTAAGAATATATCTTTATCCGCTTTAAAAGAGGAATGAACAGGATGAGAGCAAAAAGCATATTTTTTTCCATTCTAATAAACTTATTCATATTTTCATCTCTGCCTATCTTACACAATCTCTTTCACAAACCTGTATCCCTGATAGAACCAATCCAGATAGATCTGGTCAAACCAGAAATTAAAAAAATAGTGAGAAAGAGGTCAAAGCCAGATAAATTGAAAAAGATAATTAAGAGAAGAAAAATGATAAAACCTGAATTGAGGAGAAGAATTGATTTTGAACTCACCCCGGATGCTCTCTCCACTGAAGTTGACTTAATTGCTCCCTATGTTACTTACGATTTAAGCGAGGTTGACCAGCTTCCTTGTTTAATAAAATATATAAAACCTGAATATCCAGAAGAAGCAAGAGTTAAGGGAATTGAAGGAGTGGTTCAGTTAAAAATACTTATTGACCGGGAAGGAAGAGTAGCAGCGGTAAAGGTTTTAAATGATGGAGGATTTTACGAGTTTGGAAGAGTGGCATCACAGGTAGTAAAAAGATGGAGATATGAACCTGCAAGGATTATGGGTATGCCGGTTGCGGTCTGGTGTATTCAATCTGTCCGTTTTGAGTTAGAAAAAAGATAGATTTATAGCAAATAAATGACTTGACAAATTTATTCAGTTTGATATAAAAATATTCGAATATGATAATATTATGGAGTAAAAATGGAAGGAATTAATGTTAAAAAAATTTCTGAGTTTTTTAAAACATTAGGACATCCTGTTCGACTGACTATAGTTCTTAAGTTATTAGATGGAAAAAAATGTGTGAGTAATTTAGAAGAGTTGATTAAAGCAAGACAGCCAAATATTTCTCAGCATTTAAGATTGTTGAAGTTAAATGAGATTGTTGACTGGAAGCAGGAAGGAAAGATGAGATGTTATTTTTTGAAAAATCCTCAAGTTGTGAAGGAAATTTTAAAATTGTTTAAAAGGAGGTGATTAAAATGCCATTTGGTGATGGAACTGGTCCTTTCTGGGGTGGAGGTCCAGGAGCAGGAAGAGGAAGGGGAAGAGGGAGAGGAAGAGGAATGGGAGGAGGAAGAAGGTTTTTTTCTGGATGGTCCCCTCCTCAACCAACTCCCCCTCAATCTCTAAGTAGTGAGGAAGAGGTGAAGATGTTAGAAGAACAAGCAAAGATGTTAGAACAACAACTTGAAGCAATTAAGGGAAGGATTAAGGAGCTGAAAGAAAGAAACAAGGGAACACGGAAAGCAAAGGTTATTGTGGAGAACTGTGTAGGATGTGGTGCATGTGAAAATGTTTGTCCAGAAGGAGCAATCACAGTCGATGAAGTAGCAAAAATTGATGAAAACAAATGTACTGGTTGTGGTAGATGTATTGATATCTGTCCACGAGGGGCAATTGTTTTTTAAATAAGTTGATGTTAATTTTATTGTGTGTATCTTTTGCTATTGCTGGAGATTTAAACCTGACAATTCTTTATGACAATAATCCTTATGTTAAAAATTTAAAAGTAAAGTGGGGTTTTTCATGTCTGATAGAAAGTTCTGAGGATACAATCCTTTTTGATACCGGTGGCGATGGTTCAGTGCTTCTTGAGAATATGAAAAAGTTAAAAATTAATCCTGAAAAAATAAACAAGGTAGTCATTTCACATATTCATTATGACCATATTGGTGGTTTAATGGATTTTTTGAAAGAGAATAACAAAGTTTGTGTTTATATTCTGAAATCTTTCCCAGAAAGTGTTAAAAAGAAGATAAAGAAAACAGGTGCAAAATTGATTGAAGTCCGTGACTTTTTAAGAATTTCTAAGAATGTTTATTCAACAGGGGAACTTGGAACATGGATAAAGGAGCAATCTCTTATTATAAAAACAAAAGAGGGTCTTGTAATTATTACAGGATGTGCTCATCTTGGAATTGTAAATATAATTAGAAAAGCAAAAAGGTTGTTTAAAGATGATGTTTATTTAGTCCTCGGTGGTTTTCATTTATCAGGGATGAGTGTTTCAAAAATAGAAAAAATTGTTGAGGATTTTAAAAATGAAAAGGTTAAAATGGTTGCTCCGTGTCATTGTTCAGGAGATTTAGCAAGAAAAATTTTTGAGAAAAATTATGGTGACAATTTTATTCTTGCAGGTTGCGGGACAAAATTAAAAATAAAAGAATAAAAATGAGTGTCTGTAAATGGTATTCAGTTTGTCCAATGAAGTTTTTTTATGAGCAGGGGAAGATAGAAAAGTTTTGGATAGAAAAATATTGCTGGGGAGATTGGAAAAAGTGTGTAAGGTATAAGTTGGAGGAGAAAGGAGAATATCATCCTGATAATATGTTGCCAGATGGAAGTATAGATGAAAATTTAAGTTAATTTTTGTATGGAGATTCTGTGGAAGTTCTGAGGGACTTGTTAAATATCATTGAGAATTACAAAGTAAAAAAAATTTTTGTTGGAGCATTTACAACAATGGTTGTTACAAGGCATGTGGGACTTTCTTCATCTTTAAGAGATTTTTGTGCTGAAAGAGAAAATAGAGGGATTAAAGATGCAGGGAGTTTAATAGGAAGAGATGTAAAAGAAATAGCAGAATATGTTTTTTCAGATAATCTTATTGAGGCCTCTCTTGGTATGGCTTCTATAAATTCTGCTCTTGATTTTAGTTCTGTTGAATTTACTGAGATAAATGCCTATGAGGTGTTAAAAGAAAAAGGAAAAAACAAGAAGGTTGCTATTATAGGTCATTTTCCGTTTGTTGATAAATTGAGAAAGTATGCAAAAGAGTTATTTGTTTTTGAAAAAAGATTAAGAAGAGGTGATATACCTGATACTCAGATTCCTGTTCTACTTCCAGAGGCAGATATTGTTGCAATAAGTGGGACTGTTCTGATAAATCATACATTTAATGATGTAATGAAATATATTTCTACATCTTCCTACAAAATTATGCTTGGTCCTTCAACGCCTCTTTCTAAAATAATGTTTGATTATGGAATAGACCTTTTAGCAGGAGTTATAGTTGTAGATGAAAATGAATTGTTTAAAGGATTATCTCAAGGATCATCTTTTAAAGATTTAAAAGGTAAAAAATTTGTTACAATGTATAAGAGGTTATAATTGTGAAAAATTTGAATTCTATCAGGAAACTTATTGAAGAAGAAATTAAGCCAGTTATTGGTTGTACTGAACCTGCAAGTATTGCTTTTGCTTTTTCTGTAGCGCGAAGAAATCTAAAATATGGTTTAAGTAAAGATTTCAGTGCCTTGGTTTATTTATCCAAGGATGTTTACAGAAATGCTTCTACTGTTTTTGTTCCTGGAGTTAGAAAAATTGGGATAGAGTTTGCTGTTGCTTCTGGAATATTAACTTCTTATGATAAATTTAACCCATTTAAAGAAAATGTAAAAAAATTGAAAGATATTTCAGAACTTGCCTCTAAGAGTAATTGGTTAAAGATAGTTAAATTAAATAAAAGAGGAATTTTTGTCAGAGCAGTTTTAAAAACAGAAAAGGAAAATGTTTCTGTTTTTATTAAGGATAAGCATAATTATGTTAAAAGTATAACAAGAAATGGTAAATTAATTTTCAAAAACACAGTGAAGAAGTTATATCATATAAGGTCCTTAAAAGAGATATTTGAAATTGTGAATTTGAAAGATAAAAAGTTAGAGGAAACTGTAAAACATTTTATGCTTGAGCAGAGTAAAAATATTGAAAGGAAGTTTAAAAGTGGAATAATGGCTGTATATAGGTTGATTGAAGAAAGGATGCTTGGAAGCAGTAAGGAGATAATTACTATAACAGGTTCTGGAAATCAGGGAATTTTTCTATTTGTTCCATATTATTTTTTGTATAAGAAGTATAAAGATAGGATTCTTCCTGCGCTTTTATTTTCAATTCTTACTCAGATATATCTTGCTGAAAGGAAAGAAAGGATATCATCTCTGTGTGGACTTGCGAATAAGTCAGCACCTTCTTTGATTTCAGGTCTTGCTTATTTTTCTGGAAAAGATTTAGAGGATATAATAAAGATGATGAATCTTACTGAAGAAACTTTGAGAGGATTGAAATGTGAAGGTGCTAAGAGAAGTTGTGCATTAAAAGGTTATATTTCACTTTTAACTGTAAAGAGGATTTTATCAGAGTTTAAATGCTATGAAAAGGTTTAATTTTAGTGAAATTGAATGGGCAAGGGAAGTTCTTGGTTTACCAGAAGAGGCAACCTTTAAAGAAATAAAAGATGCATACAGAGAACTTGTCAAAAAGTATCATCCTGATAAATGTCGTAAGAAGGATAAAGAGTTTTGTGAAGAAAAGATGAAGGAGATAAATAAAGCATACGAGATTATTACTCTTTATTGTGCGAATTATAAATATTCATTTAAAAAGAAGGATGTTGAATCTGTTGATATTGAACAAGTATATAGGGATCATCTTGACAGATTTTATGATGGATGGTGGGGTGATTTGGGAGAGGAGGAACATTAGAAAAATAGGTCTTTTATTTCTTTTTCTCTATATTTTGAATCTCAATGCTTCAATTTATAATACAGGTATTGTGCTGGATAAGAGAGTAATCGGGGAAAAGGGAACTTTGAAAATAGAGGAATTAAAAGTGAAAACAGATGATGGAGAGGTTTTAAAAATAAAAAATTTTCTCTGGTCTGAAAAAAATTACAACACTTTAGTTAAGAAAGGAGAAAAAATCTGGTTCAGAATAGATGAATATGGTGGAATCTTGTGTGGATTTAGAAGAGATTTTTATGTTAAATTTTTGGTAATTTTCACATTTGTTCTGCTTTTTACTTTTCTTGGTAAAAAAAGGATTTTTTCAGTTTTCTCCATTTTAATAAACTTATTTCTCTTTATTTTTATTTTCCTTCCTTTTATCAAAAAAGGAGTGAACCCAATAATATCAGTTTTAATT
>QMOP01000053.1 GCA_003650255.1 Caldisericota bacterium | reverse complement strand
ATTTTCTTCAATTTTTAATTTAAAGGAAATGAATATAAAACTCAGATTTTATGGTTATCTTGCTGGATTAAAAATGAGTAAAAAAAATCCAGTTATTGGAACAGGACCTGATTCATATTTATGGAGATTCAGAAGATATGTTCCAGAGGAGTTTGTTAAAGAAGGAAGAGTTCTTGCACATGCTGGTTATGCTCACAATCAATTTTTACAGTATCTTATTGATACAGGAATAATTGGACTTGGAGCATATGTATACCTTTTTCTTTTCTTTATATTGAAAGGAGTAAAATTCTATCCTGGAATATCAGCAGGACTTTTTTCAATTTTTATAAGTGGATTTTTTTCCTTCTTTCCTTTAATTTCCTGGTTTTTTATATTTCTCTTTTTCTCAATAATTAATAAAAAAGATGAAAAGGTGTATTTTAAGTTAGTTCATTTATTATTTTCAATTCCAATTTTTATTATTTTTCTTTCATTTTATATTGCGGATATAAAATTTAAAGAAGGAGTTATTTTAAAGGATGAAAGAAAACTAAAAAAAGCAGTAAGAATGAATCCATTTATTGATTTTTACAGATTAACACTTGGGAAAATCCTTGTTGAAAATGGAAAATATGAAGAGGCAGAAGAGGTTTTTAGAAAATTGTTAAAAAGAAATCCGAATAATGCACTTGCTTGGAATGGGTTTGGTTTTGCATTAAGGAAGAGTGGAAAATATATGGAAGCAATTGAGTGCTTTAAAAAAGCAATAGAGGTTGACCCTCATCTTGTTCAGGGATATATAAATCTTGCTCTTACATATGAAAAGATAAAGGATTTTGAG
This sequence comes from Caldisericota bacterium, assembly GCA_003650255.1. Taxonomy (GTDB): domain Bacteria; phylum CG03; class CG03; order B21-G15; family B21-G15; genus B21-G15. Next base: position 7,341 of record QMOP01000053.1, on the reverse strand, counting down.
AATGCCATTAAGTTTTATAAAAAGGCAATAGGTTTAAAAAAGGAGGAGATAGCACTTTTTAATCTTGGTGTTATATATGGAAATATGGGTGATTATGAGAATGCTAAGTACTACTGGGAAATTTTATATAAAATAAATCCTGATTATCCAAAACTTAAAAATTATTTACAGATTGTGAATAATTTACTAAAATCAAAAATTAAATGAAAACATTCGTTCTTGATACAAATGTTCTGATACATGACCCAAGAGCAATCTACAATTTTAAGGATAATGTAGTTGTCCTTCCAATAACAGTAATTGAGGAACTTGACAATTTGAAGCGTCTTCATGATGAAAGGGGAAGGAATGCAAGATTTGTTACAAGAGAACTTGATTCTTTAAGAAGAAAAGGAGATATAACAAAAGGTGTTGAACTTGAGAATGGTGGGATTTTAAGAATAGAACTTAAGACAAAAAAGGAGACACTTCCTGAAGGTTTTCTTTCAAAAGCAGATAATCTAATAATATCCACTGCACTTTATCTTAAATCAAAAGGAGAAAATGTAATATTTATTTCAAAGGATATGAATATGAGGGTAAAGGCAGAATCACTTGGATTAAAGGTTGAGGATTACGAAAAGGAGAAGATTGATTTTGGAAGATTTTATTATGGTTATAGAGAGATTTTAATTGAGGATGAAAAGATTGACAGATTTTACAAACAGAAAAAGATAAAGATAGAGGAGGAATTTTATCCTAATGAGTTTGTCATTTTGAAAGGTAAAAGCAATCCAAAAAAATCGGCAATTGGGAGATATTCAAAAAAGGATGATTTAATTCTCTCACTTATGTATGATAATGAAAAACCATGGGGAATAAGAGCAAGGAATGTTGAGCAGAGATTTGCATTTGAGGCACTTCTTGATGATAAAATTTTACTTGTAACTCTTGTTGGAATTGCTGGAACAGGAAAGACACTACTTGCTCTTGCATGCGGACTTAAAAAGGTATTTGATGAAAATGCGTTCAGAAAACTTTTTATTGCAAGACCTGTTATACCTGTTGGAAGGGATATTGGTTATCTTCCAGGAACAAAGGAGGAGAAACTATCCCCATGGATGGGAGCGATATATGACAATCTTGAATTTTTACTTGAGGTAAGTGGAGAGAAGGAAAGGATTGGAAAGGATGAAAAGATGTATGACCTTGAAAGTGCAATTGAATATCTTTTTTCAACAGGTAAAATTGAAATAGAGGCACTTACATATATAAGAGGAAGAAGTATTCCAGAACAGTTTATAATAATTGATGAGGCACAGAATTTGACTCCAAGAGAGGTAAAGACAATAATATCACGTGCAGGAGAGGGAACAAAGGTTGTTTTGACAGGAGATCCATATCAGATTGATAATCCATATCTTGATGCTGAAAGTAACGGGCTTACATACTGTGTTGAGAAATTTAAAGGAGAGGAGATTTTCGCTCAGGTTTATTTTACAAAAAGTGAACGTTCAAAACTTGCATCCCTTGCAGCAGAGATTCTTTAGAATATAAGGGGGAAAATATGTTTGGAAGGAAAAAGGAGAAAGAGGTAAAAAATCTTATTTTTGAACATTTAAGGAAAGTTGAGGAAGCTATCCTTAAGATGAAAGAGGCGATGGAACTTTATATCAAAGGAGATTATGAGAGAGCAAAAGAAATTTCCTATCAGGTCCATCTTCTTGAGGGAGATGCTGATAGTAAAAGAAGGGAGATTATTGAGAAACTTCATCAGGGAGCATTTCTTCCTACAATAAGGCAGGATATAATAAAACTTATTGCAAGGCAGGACAAAATTGCTGACAGGTCTGAAAGTTGCTGTGATTTCTGTATATCCCAGAGGCCAGAGGTTCCTGAAGAGTTTAAGGAAAGATTTATAAAACTTCTTGAGGTAAGTGTAAGTACATTTTCTCCTTATAAAGAGGCACTTGAGAATATGTTTATTGATTATAAGATTGTTAAAGAAAAGATTCATTCAGTAAATACAGTTGAGGAAGATGCAGATACACTTGAGTGGAGGTTGACAAAAGAGATTTTTTCTTCAAATCTTACTCTTGCTCATAAGATGCATTTAAGGGAGTATATTTTTCACATTGTATCTGTTTCGGACATAATTGAAGATGCTGCTGATGCCCTTGATATAATCATAGTAAAGCAAAAGTTTTAATAAAAAAGTAGAAAGATGATATTTAAATTCCTTCCCGGGGTATATCTTGGCTGGGGACTTGGTGCAAATGATTCAGCAAATGTCTTTGGTCCTCAGGCATATTCTGGAATAATAAGTTACAGAGGTGCAGCAATATTTACAGCAATATTTGTGCTGTTTGGAGCATTAGTTGAAGGTGAGAAGTGTTTTGCACAGATTGGAGAGATGGCTACTTTTGAATCATCTTCTGTTGCCTTTCTTTCCGCACTTTCAGCAGGAATTATGATTCATCTTATGAGTTATCTTAAATTACCTGTTTCAACTTCGCATGCAATTGTTGGTTCACTTGTTGGAGTTGCCATTTTTCATAAAAACCCAATTGATACTTCACGACTTATAAAATCTGTTATCTGCTGGATTATAACTCCTGTTGGAGCAGTTATTTTCTCGTTTATTTTGTTTTTTATTTTAAGAGCAATATTTTCAAATATAAAAAATGTCATTGTTTATAACGCAATAATAAAGTTTCTTTCAATTGGAATTGGATGTTATGGAGCATATTCCCTTGGTGCAAACAATCTTGCAAATGTTGTTGGAGTGTATGTTGGAGCGGGGATGCTTTCTCCATTTACTGCAAAACTTCTTGGTGGGATTGCAATTTCTATTGGGGTTTTAACATATTCAAGAAATGTTATGGAGACAGTTGGAAAAGGGATTGCTGTTCTTGATCCATTCTCAGCACTCACAGCAATTTTAAGTGGTGCGATTATTCTTCACATATTTGCTGAAATTGGTGTTCCTGTTTCTTCCTCACAGGCAATAGTTGGTGCAGTTTTTGGTGTTGGGCTCATAAGAGGAGCAAAAACAATAAGTTACAGAAAACTTATTCAGATATTTTCTGGCTGGATTTTTACACTTTTCGGGACTGTTTTATTTGGCTATGTTTTTTCTTATATAATTAGTGTGATAAAATGAGAAGATTATTAAAAATAGCAGGTTTTATTTTTACCCTTATTCTTATTGGCTTTGTAATCCGAATAGTATACCTACAGGAGAAGACAGATAAGATAGAGATAATTTTTACAAATGATATCCATGGTCATATATTCAGTGAACTTGAAGATACGGGAAAATCAAGAGGAGGATTTCCAGCACTTTCAACATTCTTGAAAAAAGTAAAGAATCCCTATATTTTACTTGATGCAGGAGATATATTTCAGGGAACTCCTGAAGGAAATTTTTCAAAAGGAAAGGTTGTGATTGATGCAATGAATTATCTTGGATATGATGCCTGCACAATGGGAAATCATGAGATTGATTTTGGAATGGATGTTTTTAAAAAGTTAGTAGAAAGATCAAGATTTCCATTTTTATGTGCAAATTTTATAGAGGAAAAAACAGGGAGTGTTCCGGATTTTTTAAAACCATATGTAATTCTAAAGGTTGGGAAATACAAAATTGGTGTAATAGGGATTATAACTTCATTGCTTCCTGAGATTGTTATTAAGGAAAACATAAAAGGATATACTGTTATTGATGAAATAGAAGTGTTGAAAAAATATATTAATGAATTGAAGGATGAGGTTGATATTCTTATTATATTATCACATGTTGGAATTTCAAGGGATAAGAAGTATCTTGATGATGTTGAAATAGCAAAAAATGTTAAAGGGATTGATTTTATCATAGGAGGACATACACATCAGTTTCTTGAATTTCCTTTAAAGGTTAATGATACATATATCTTTCAGGCAGGATGCTTTCTTAAAAGTGTTGGAAGAATAGTTTTAAGGATTCACAAAGAGAAAAAAAAGATAATTGATTTAAAGTATAAACTTATTCCTCTTTATCTTGATTATTTCCCGGAGGATAAAAACCTTTTTGACCTTTTAAAGTCATCACTTGGTGATATTTATACTGGTTTTAATGTTAAAATTGGAGAAAGTAAAAGATGGCTTTATAGATTCTTAAGAGGAAAACAGAAAAAAAATGGAGAACTTCCTCTTGGAAATTTAATAACAGATGTTATGAGGAAATATGCAAAGACAGATTTTGCATTTCAGAATATTGGTGGAATAAGAGCAGATTTACCAAAAGGAGATATAAAATTAAGACACATTTATATGCTTCATCCATTTGGAAATACAATTTACACGATGAAACTCACAGGAAAAAAGGTGAGGAAACTTTTGGAACAAAGTGTTAGTGGAAAGTTTGGTATTTTACAGGTTTCTGGTTTAAAACTTATATGGGATTCATATCTACCGGAAGGAAGGCGGGTTTTAAATGTGATTGTCAATGGAAAGGAGATAGAGGAGGATAAAGAATATACAGTTGCTACAAACAGTTTTCTTGCTCAAGGTGGAGATGGATTTACTGTATTTTTAGAAGGAAAAGATGTGAAGGATACAGGAGTTCTTTTAAGGGATGTAATGATTGAATATATAAAAGATAACTCTTCAATAGATGCAAAAGTAGAAGGAAGAATTGTAAATGTAAGTATAGAATGAAGAGCAGTGTTTTAAGAAGAATAACAGGTATTTTCAGATTGCTTTCTTCTTCTGTAAGGTTAAGGATAATAGTTTTACTTTCAAAAAGAAGAATGACAGTAAAGGAAATAGCAAAGAGATTGAGAAGAAGAAGCCAGAATATTTCTCAGCATCTGAGATATTTAAAAATCAGAGGAATAGTTGGATATAGAAAGAAAGAGAACAAACATTTTTATTATCTTAGAAAGAGAAATCTGCTTAATGTCATAACAACAGTGAAAAACATTTTCACAAGAAAAACAAAGTAACAATGTTAGAATGTTCGAATGTTCGCACATTGTTACATAGGAGGGAGGAATGAGAGGAAAAGGAAGAATTTTTGTTTTGGTGTTTTCATGTTTATTGATTTTTTGGAGTTGTGGAAAAAGGGAGGAAAAGGAGCATAAATTCAGGGTTGGACTTGTTTTTGATGTTGGGGGAAGAGGAGATAAATCGTTTAATGATTCTGCATATAGAGGACTTGAGAGAGCAAAAAAGGAACTTGGAATTTATTATGAGTATATTGAGCCAGGAGAAGGTTCTGACAGGGAGAGTGCATTAAGGGTTCTTGCTTTAAGAGGTTTTGATATTATTTTTGGAATAGGTTTTATGTTCAGCGATGATATAAAAAAGATTTCAAAGGAGTTTCCAAATATAAAGTTTGCATGTGTTGATTATACAGTAAAACCTGGAGAGAAAATACCAGATAATCTTGCTGCACTTAAATTTAGAGAAGAGGAAGGTTCATTTCTTGTTGGAGCAATTGCAGGACTTCTTACAAAAACAGATATTGTTGGTTTTGTTGGAGGAATGGATATTCCCTTAATTCATAAATTTGAAGCAGGTTACAGGGCAGGTGTAAAATATGTAAATCCTGAAGCAAAGGTTCTTGTTGCATATGCTGGAGTTACAGGAGAGGCATTTAAAAATCCGAGTAAAGGAAAGGAACTTGCTCTTTCCCAGTATTCAAAAGGAGCAGATATAATTTATCATGCATCTGGTTCAACAGGACTTGGGGTTTTTGAGGCAGCAAGGGAGATGAAAAAACTTGCAATTGGTGTTGATTCAGACCAATATTGGGAGGCACCTGGATATGTTCTTACAAGTATGATAAAGAGGGTTGATGAATCAGTTTTTAGAACAATAAAGATGGCATTAGAAGGAAAGTTTAAGGGTGGAGTATATGAGTTTGGTTTAAAGGAGAATGGTGTTGGATATGTGTATGATGAAAATAATAAAAACTTAATTCCAGAAGAAGTAATTAGAAAAGTTGAAAAGATAAAAGAAAAAATAATAAAAGGAGAAATTAAAGTTCCAAAAACAAGAGAAGAATTAAAGAAATGGAAAATATAGTAATTCTTAAAGGAATAACAAAAATTTTTCCTCAAGTTACAGCGAATGATAATATTGATTTTGAATTAAGAAAAGGGGAAATTCATTCAATTGTTGGAGAGAATGGTGCTGGAAAATCAACACTGATGAAGATACTGACAGGACTTTATAGACCTAGTAAAGGAGAGATTTTTGTTAAAGGGAGAAAAGTTAAATTTCATTCCTGTTTTGATTCAATAAAACTTGGAATAGGAATAGTTCATCAACACTTTATGCTGATTGACAATTTAACTGTAATTGAGAATCTTATGCTTGGAATAGAGGGGGGATTCTTTATTGATGAAAGGAGAATAAGGAAGAAAGCAGAGGAGATTTCGGAAAAGTACAATCTTAAAATTCCTTTTGATAAGAAGATTGAGGAGATATCCACAGGAGATAAGCAGAGGGTTGAGATTTTAAAGGTTCTTTTAAGGGATTGTGATATTCTTATATTTGATGAACCAACCCAGGTTTTAACTCCAATAGAGGTGGTTGAATTTTTTAAGATTTTAAGAAGATTGAAAGAGGATGGCTCATCAATAATATTTATAACTCATAAATTAAAAGAGGTAATGGAGATTTCTGATAGATGCACTGTATTAAGAGATGGAAAAAAGATAGGAACTTTAAATAGAGATGAACTTGATGAAAGGTTAATTGCAAGAATGATGGTTGGAAGGGATATAGAAGAGGTAAAAAATCCCGGAGGGAAGATTGAGGAAGAAGTAATACTTGAAGTAAAAGACCTAAGATTTGTTGAGGATGATATAGAAATTTTAAAGGGTATAAGTTTTTGTGTTAAAAAAGGAGAGATTCTTGGAATATGTGGAGTTGAGGGAAATGGGCAGAGGGAACTTGTTGAGATAATAGCAGGATTAAGAAAAGCAACTTCAGGAAGGATTTTTTATAGAGGAAGGGATATAACAGATTTTCCTGTAAAAGGGATATTGAGTTATTCAATTTCACATATTCCAGAGGATAGATTAAGGAGGGGACTTGTTTTGAATTTTCCTTTAAAGGAAAACTTTTTACTTACATATCAACATTTTTATCCATTTAAGAGGTGGTATGGAATTGATTACAAATTTTTACAGGATGAAACTAAAAATGCAATAGATGAGTTTGATGTAAGAGGAGGAGATGTTGATACTCCTGCGGGGAATCTTTCTGGAGGAAATCAGCAGAAGTTTGTTGTTGCAAGGGAATTATGCAGGAGTCCGTATTTACTTATTGCACACAATCCAACAAGGGGAGTTGATATAGGAAGTATTGAGT
>QMOP01000052.1 GCA_003650255.1 Caldisericota bacterium | reverse complement strand
TTCTGCTTTTGATATATCTGATGAGATAATAAAAATATTGAACAGTCCCAAAACTAAAAAATAGGAGGCAAAATGGGATTAAAATTTAAAATTTCAGTTCTTTTATTTATACCACTTTCCTTTTTTCTCTTCTCTGACCCAATACCAACCACCCCCAAAATAAAAAAGAAAAAAGCAGAAGTGAAAATAAAAGGAGGAATGGTAAGCCCTTCTTTGAAAATTAAAAATGGAAGGAAAGTCAGAGTAAATAAGTTTATTATTAAAGGAAATACAGTAATAAAAACAGAAGTTCTTGAAAAAATAGTAAAAAAATATGAGGGGAAAGAGTTAACAATTTCTCAATTAAAAGAAATTGCTGACCTTATAACTCAGGAATACTGGAAAAGAGGGTATATAACATCGTTTGCCTATATCCCTGCTCAAAAAATTACAGGTGGAGTAATTGAAATTGGAATAATTGAAGGGAAAGTCGGGGAAATAAAAGTTGAAGGAAACAAGTATTATACTACAAGATTTATAAAGAAATATTTTGAGTCAGTAAAGAGAGAAAAGGTGTTGAATAATAGAACACTTGAAAGAGGTCTTTTACTTTTAAGCGATTTACCAAAAGAAGATGTGAGAGCAACTTTAACAAAAGGAAAAGTTGAAGGAACAACAGATATAATTTTAGATGCTGCTGAACTTGGTTTTCCTTACAATCTTTCAATTTTTGCAAACAATTATGGTTCAAGATACACAGGAAAAGTCAGAGCAGGAATTTCTCTTGATATCGGGAATATAACAAAACATGGTGATATTCTATCTTTATCAGGTGTAGCCAACCCCAAAAGTTTTGATGATATGAAATATTATAAAGTCGGTTATACATTACCTGTGAATGGATATGGAACAAAAGTTTATGTTGATTATTCCTATATGGATTACGAAGTTGGAAAAGAACTTGCAATTCTTGGTATTGAAGGTGAATCAGAAATATTTACAGTAGGAGTATCTCATCCTTTAATAAGAGCAAGAGATAAAAATCTTTCCTGGAGTGCTGAATTGAGTAAGAAAGATATGACTAACTACCTTTTTGAGAAAACATATACAACTTCAAATGATGACTATGCAACACTCCAACTTGCTTTGAAAGGGGATAGATTAAGGAAAAACTCTCATGGATATGCTACTTTGAAAGCGACTTTTGGACTTAAAGACCTTTTTGGTGGAATGGAGGATAGCGAATATACAAGTTCAAGCAGACCTGGACTTGCAAATGGTGATTGGGTAAAAATAAACCTTGATTTAACAAATTTAAGAAAGATTGGAAGTTGTCAGTTAATTACACGACTTGGTGGACAATGGGCTTCAGATAATTTATTAACAGGTGAGCAGATGGTTCTTGGTGGTCCAGATTCAGTAAGAAGTCATCCAACAGGCGAATTTCTTGGTGATTATGGATATTTTGCATCAGCAGAATTAAGGACACCATTTTTACCTGGTAATACATTTTTAAATAAATATATAAACTGGGCATTTTTTGTTGACCATGGAACTGTTTATTATAATACACCTTTGCCAGGAGAAGATAAGAGTCATACTATAACAGGAATTGGTGCTGGTTTTAGAGTTTATGTGCCCTGTCATTATCATTTAAGATTTGATGTTGGTTATCCTGTTTCAGGTGATGACCCATCAGATGGAGATGAAATTCATTATTGGTTGCAGGCAGTTGTCAATTTCTAAAAAAGGAGAAAAATGAATAATAGCAATGTTGACGAATATTTTAAAAAAGAAAATAAAAAAGATGAACCAATTAAACAAAATAAAAGGAGGGAGTCAATGAAAGTCGGAAAAAGGTTTTTAATAGGCAGGTTTTTATTACTTGTTGCTGCTGGGGGGCTTTTATGGCCAATGCAGGCATTACCATTACCGCAAAATGGTAATGTTGTAGCAGGCCAGGCAGAAATTAATCAGGCAGCAAATCAAATGACTATTACCCAGCAATCTGGTAAGACAATCATTAACTGGGATAGTTATTCCATTGATGTGAATGAACTTGTCCAGTATATACAACCAGGAGCAAATGCTGTTTCTTTAAATAGAGTTGTTGGTTCTGACCCAACAGCAATACTTGGTCAATTAATTGCAAATGGGCAGGTATGGATAATTAACCCGAATGGAATACTTTTTGGGAAAGATGCAACTGTTAATGTTGCAGGACTACTTGCTACAACATTAAATATTTCCGATTCCGACTTCCTCAGTGGTAATTATGAGTTCAATCAGGACTCAAATGCGGCTCTCTCCTATATAATAAATAAAGGTAAAATAGTAATAAATGATAATGGATATGCAATTTTAGTTGCTCCTCTTGTTTCTAACGAAGGATTAATTGTTGCAAATCTTGGAAAAGTAAGAATAGGAGCAGCAGAAAAGTTCACAGTTAATTTTGATGGAAGCAATCTTGTCAATTTTGCAATTTCAAATCCACCACAGGACCAGCAACCGGGAACTGTCTTAATTCCAGCAGGTCAGATAACAGATGTTATAAAAGAAGTTGTAAATACTCCTGAAATTATTGAAGCAGGTCAAATCGTTGAAGAAAATGGAGTGGTTAAACTTGTTGGTGCATCTGGGACACTTATAAATACAGGAACTATAAAAGCAAATGGAGCACCAGGAGCAGATGCAGGAAGTATAATTCTCAATTCAACTCAGGCAACAGTTGTTGGAACCGGAAGTTTAATAACAGCAAATGGTGTTGGAGAAAATTCTTCTGGCGGTGAAATAAAAATCCTTTCCAGTATGGAAGATGGATTAGCAGGAATATTTTCAGGTGCAACTCTTGAAGCAAAAGGTGGAGAATCAGGGAATGGTGGGTTTATAGAGCTTTCAGGTCGTGATTTCTATCTTGGAGATGCTTCAATAAACTTATCAGCAACATCTGGTTCAACCGGGACTTTCTTGATTGACCCTTATAATGTCACTATTACAAACGCAGACCAAAATGGAAACTGGTCTGGAGGAAATCCAAATACATTTAATCCAACAGGCACGCCATCTACAATACTGGATACAACTCTTGAAGGGAATCTTGCCACTGCAAATGTAATAATTACAACAGTAAATGCAGGAGGTACTGAAGCAGGTGATATAACTATTGATGCTGATATTGATTATGCAGGGACTAACTATCTTCTCCTTGAAGCAGAAAATGATATTATCTTAAATAATGGTGGAATTAATTTTACAGGTTCAGGAGATGTTGGTTTAATTGCTGATAGTGATAATTCTGGGGCAGGAGCAATTTCAAATGCAGGAGACCAAACAATAACTTTAAGTGGTGGTGACTTGCTACTTTCAGCATCTACTGGTATAGGTTCTTCTGCTCATCCTATTTTAACTTCTGGTTTAACAAATGTCTCTGCAATAACTACTTCTGGTGATATCTATATAAACAATAATACAGAAACTGCTGTAAATGTGACTGGAGTTACTGTTGGAACTTACAGTGGAACTGGAATCCAAACCTCAGGTAACATTTCTCTAAGCACAGCAGGTGATTTAAATATAAATGCAAATGTTCGAACTACAGGCAATAATTCAACAGTTACATTAATTGCCAATAATAATGGTGTTGTGGGTGATCTGACAATTGCGGGTACTGCTGCGGCAGATGTCAGGGCAGTAAATGGAGATATTACATTAGAAGGAGAAAACATAATCATTGGTAACAATGGCTTTACTGGTTATGCATATACATCAGGCACAGGTAATATTGATATCAATGCAGATAGAGATGCCGGGAATGATAGTGATGTAACAATTGGTAATGATGGTTACCTTAACGCAGGTGGAGATATAAAAATAGATGGAGCAAGAGATGTAATAATAAATAACAATGCTTCCAATAACCCAATTCAGGCAAGTGGTTCTATAGGAATTGGAACTGATGGTGCAAATCCAGTTACTCGTGATGTTACTATAGAAAATGATTTGAATGCTGGAACTACCTTAACTGTTGAGGCAGATGGAAACATTTCTGTAAACAGGGCTACTTTAACTACAGGAACTGGTGACTTAACTCTTCATGCTGATAATGATTCAAATGGAACAGGTGATTTAACAATTGGTAGCACATTTGTAACAACTCTTAATTCTTCTACAAACAATCAAAACATTATCCTTTATGGTGATAGTATTTCAATAGGAACCGGTGCAGCAACAACATTAAATGCTGGAAGTGGAGACATTACCTTACATGCAGATATGAACAGTGATGGAACAGGAGGTATAGAAATAGATGAACCCCGTGTTTCTCTTGCTATGAATGACTTTTCTATTGATAGCACTGATAGACCAAATACCTTAATAATTTCAGACACTCCAGGTATCAATACAATTTCAGCAAACGACCTTGCCAGTGCATCTGGAAATGTAAATTTATATGCAAGAGGTGGAGGAATTACAATCAACAGCCAGCTTGCAATAACAAATTCTCTTACAATAGGAACTACTGGTAATGTAAGTATAGGAGCAAATACATCAGGAAGTAGTGTAACAGTAAATGCTTCAGGAACTGTGACTGATACTGGAGGAGTTCTTACCAGTACAGGTGGAAATCTTACTATTACAGGTTCTGGTATAGGAACTTCAGCAAATTACCTTGATGTTTCTGTAACAGGTGGTAATTTAATTCTTACCACTACTGATGCAACTGGAAGTGGAGATATTTATGTAACTTCAGGAGCAAACTTATCTCTTGGAGCAATAAATACTGCAGCGTTTGTAGATACAGTGGATATAAGAACAACTTCAGGAAATATAACAATAGCAGGTGTAAGTAACATAGATGATAACCTTGTTTTAGATTCTGCTGGAAACATTTTAGTAAATGCAAACTTTACAGCAAGAAGTATGGATATAGATGCAGGAGGAAGTGTTACAGATGGAGGAGCGGTTTTAACAACGACTGCTGGTAATCTTGATATTGATGCTTCAGGTATAGGAACTTCAGGAAACTATCTTGGTATTTCTGTTGCAGGTGGCAATTTGATTTTAACAAGCGATGCAAACCCAGTATATATCACCTCTGCCGGGAATATTCCTCTTGGTGCAGTAACAACAACAGGTGGAGATGTTAGAATAACAACAACAGGGGGAGGTAATCTTACTCTTAATGCAGCAGTAGCAACTGCTAATGGTGATATAAACTTTGCTCCAGATGGAAATTTCACTCAGAATGCAGGTGCTACAATAAATTCAGGAACTGGAAATATTACAATAACAACAGACAATATCACCTTAGGAGCAAATATAACCGGAAGTGGAAATATAACACTGCAACCTGAAAATGCTGGAACTTCAATAGGAATAGGTAATGGCGCAACAGGAACCTTTAATCTTGATTCAACAGAAATAGGTTATTTACAGGATGGATTTTCCTCCATTACTATTGGAAGAAGTAATGGGACAGGTGCAATTGATATAAGAACAATTACATTTAATGACCCTGTAACAATTCAATCACCGGCTGCAGGTGGAACTATTACAGTTAATGGTCAGATTACAGGAGCAGGCAATGCATCAATCACACTTGATGGACCTAATGGAACGACTACATTAAACGCAAACATAATTACTGCTGGTAACCCCATCACAATAAGCGATAGTGTCCTGATTGGAAATGCTGCTGGAATATTACTTGATACAACAAACAGTGGTGCAGTTGCCTCTGGTGCAAATATATCCATTACAGGAACAACAGATAGCACAGCAGGAAATAATTATGATTTAACTTTAAATGCAGGAACAGGTGGAAATATTACTTTTGGTGGAGCGGTTGGTTCAAATGATGCACTGGGTACTCTTACTATAACCAATGCAAACAATACAACTTTCTCATCTACTGTTGATTCTGCAACTTTTAAACAGACCGATGGACAGGGAACGACAACTTTAACAGGAGCAGTTACAACAACAGGTGCAGGCGGTATAAGTATAAAAGTTCCAACAATTAGTATAGGAACATCTCTAACGAGTAATAACAATCCAATTGTTCTTTCTGCAGATACAATGAACTGGCCAGCAGGTCCTGGAGTAATTAATGCAGGAACGGGTAATGTTACCCTTACAACTTATAATGCTGCTTCAACCATTGGAATAGGTTCTGCTGGAGGGGTTCTAACTCTTTCTGATGGATTACTTGATGCTATAACTGCTGGAATATTAACAATAGGAGATGCTTCAAATACTGGAGGAATAAGTGCTACAGGTCTGACTCAAAACAAAAATATGGTTTTAGTCACTGCAGGGACTGTTGATTTCCTTTCAGGGACAACATATACAACTGGCTCTTTAAATGTTATCAATGGTGGTTTAATGACAGTCCATACAGGTGGATTTATTAAAGCAGACAATGGCTTTGCTCAAACTGGAGCAGGAAATGTTTCAATTTCAGGAGACGGAATAAACAAAATAATAGAAACAACCAATACAAATATAAGTTTTGCTTCACCTGTAACTTTAACTGGCGATGTAATTTTAAGCACAGGTCCTGGTGGAGCAGGAGACATAACATTTAACAGTTCAGTAGATGCAAATGGAGCAGGAACAGAATCATTAGAACTTATTGCAGGAACAGGAAATGTAAACCTTAATAATGTAGGAACAACAAATGCTTTAAAATCATTAAAAGCAACAACATCAGGAGTGGTAACTCTTAATGGAAATATCTTCACAGATGATAATGCAGGAACAGGAAATGTGGATTTCAGTGGAGTAACAGGAGGAGTGATTCTTGGAACGGATGTGATGATAAATACAGATGCAGCAGGTGGAGGAACAGGAGGAGCAGTAACATTTGGTTCAGCAATAGATGGAAGTATTGCAGGTAATGAAGGATTAACAATAAATACAGCAAACCAGGCAATAACTTTACCTGCAATAGGAACAACCACACCACTTGAATATTTAACATTAACAACATCAGGAGTGGTGACACTCAATGGAAATATCTTTACGGATGACAGTGTGGGAACAGGAGATGTAGATTTCAGTGGAGCAACAGGAGGAATAACTCTTGCAGGTGATATAACAATAGATACAGATGCAGCGGGTGACAATTCAGGTGGTTCTGTTGTTTTCGGTTCTAATATTGATGGAACAGGAATTGGAACAGAAGGTCTTACATTAAATACAGCAGATGATACAATAACTCTTGTTGGTGTAGGAACAACAACAGCCCTTGAGTATTTAACCATAAATAATGCAGGAAATGTAAACTTTAATGGAAATGTTACAACTTCAACTGCGGGTGGTGGAACAGGTGATGTAACACAAACAACTGGTTCTGGGACAACCACAATTGCAGGAACAATAAATTCTGGTAATGATGTAAATATCTCAAATGATGCAATTACCTTTACTACAGGAAACATTACAGCGACAAATGCAGCAACTTTAACAGCAGAAACAGGAGCGATAACAAGTGGTTCAACGGCAACAGATGTGACTGCTTCAACATTAGAAGTAAGTGCAGTTACTGGAATAGGAACAAATGCAAATAAATTAATAACTTCTATTTCTCAACTTGATGCAGTAAATACAGGAGCAGGAGATATTTATATAACAAATTCAGGAGCATTAACACTTACTGATTTGAATACAGATACATATTCAGTCCACAATACAGGTGGGCTTGTAGATATAACTGCTTCTTCTCCATTAACTATAAGTTCACCTATTAGTGCATCTGGAAATATAACTTTACAGGCAACAGATGATACAGGAGATGATGACCATATAACAGTTGGAGCGAATGTTCAGAGCACTGGTGGTGGATTGATAACATTTAATGCAGGAACTGATTTTATTCAGAATTCAGGAACAATCTCTACAACTGGCAATGTAGATATAAATGCTGACTATGATGGAAGTGGCACAGGTCTTATCAATCAAACAGGAGGCAATATAATAGCAACAACATTGTTTGCAGATGCTCCCGGAGCGATAACATTAACTTCAGGAACGAATGATGCAACAAATCTTGATGCCAGTTCAACTATTTCAGGAGATATACAATATACAGATACAAACGCAATAGATTTAGTAGATGTAGATACAGCGGATGGAAGTATAACGGTAACGGCAGGAGGACAGATAACGGCGACAGATGTAGATAGTTCAGCGACAGATGATGATACCAATGATATAAGTTTA
>QMOP01000051.1 GCA_003650255.1 Caldisericota bacterium | reverse complement strand
TTATTTTCATCAATTCTTACAAAATCATCCACTATCAGGAAACTGTCATCTAAATTCTCATCAAGTATATCCGTAATATAAACCCCATATGCAATTCCTTCTCCGATATTTTCAAATTCAACTGTATAATATACCTCCTCTCCTGGAGATACATACCCTTCAGAACCCATCTTTATATTCGGGTCTTTGGGATATTGAGGACTTACATAGGGAGAATTTGATTTTGAAAGTGAATAATTATCTACTTCTTTTTCTCCACTTTTTTTCCAGGGAGCCGGGGGAAGGAAATCTTCCGGGTTTAAAGGAGTCCCTTTAAAACATCCTTTTGTTATTTCAAAATGTAAATGCGAACCATCCCCTCCTTCTCCAGGCACTACATGCCCAGTATTTCCTCCTAAACCAATAATCTGCCCCGCTACTACATTTTCTCCGGGATTAACAAAAATTTCTTTGAGGTGTGCATACACCATTTTAATATCTCTTTCTGGATCTATCTGAATCCATATCCTTTTTCCAAACCCTTTTTTCTTATTACTCGGATCTTCCCATCCAGCCCTTATCACCTCTCCAGATGCTGCTGCATATACAGGGGTTCCTATTTCTAACTCTATATCTATTCCTCTATGGTTAGGCCTTTTTGTATTAGTTCCCCCATAATCTGAACCTAGTCTACTATTTATCTTCCATCCTTCCCTTACAGGTCGCTCTAACCCTATAATCAATGTTTCAGATGCCCTTAGATATGAGTAAAAAGATATAGAAATCAGAAAAACCACTTTATAGATCTTTTTCATTTTATATATTTCCGGTTATCATAAAAATACAATTTTTTCTGCAGATATATCAGAATATACTTCCCACAGGGAGAGGACACAAAAGGCCTCACCCAACTCCCTCCGGATAGAACAAGACTCCATTTAAAGTCCCCTTCTGTTGTATAAAAATATATCTTTGTTTTCCACTTAGAGAGCTCTTTATACTCTCCATATTCCCTCAATCTGGAAATTATAAAATATCTTCCATTATCCACAATAGAAATATTTCTATCTGAAAAACCATCTTCTGGCAACTGAGGAAAATTAAGAAAATAATAATATAAAACAAAATTTTTAAGCAAATCTTTTGGAGGAGAAAAACTAGATATATCTTCTTTTGTAAGATAGGATTTCCCGCTTTTCTTTCGCCATGTATATAATACTTTTTTAGAAGATAATCTTATAAATTTTACTTCTTTTAAAGAATCTAAATTCAAATCATAAAGATGCGGTTCTATAGGGATATGAACTGTCACTAATTTACCATCTTCTGAAATACCCCCAAAATATCCTTTTTCTAATTTCCATACTATCTCTCCCTTTGCGTTATACAACGTATCTCCTATAATTATTTTTTTACCATCTCTCGTAATATCAATAGGTGGAACCTCTTCAGGTGGAAATTCCTTTTTAAACTCTTTTTTCCATAAAACTTCTCCATTTTTCCCAAAAAAATAAAAATCGTCAAGGGGGACATGCTCATCTTCTGCTGGAATAATAGCAATATAATTCCCTCTTTCCGACACCTTTGCTTTTCCTTTTGCTTTAAATTTCCACAATAATTCCCCTTTTGAATTAAAATATAATACCTCTTTATATTCCCATCTCTGATATATTGTTTTATACTCTTTTGGAATCTCTATTCCACCAGCATTTTCGAATGTTTTATAACTCCCACCTTCATCCCTCATCTCTATTACTGAACAGGCAATATACTTCCCATCTTCACTCATCGATATATCACTTAACATATTATTCCCTTTCTCTTTTTCATGTTCATATTCCCATAAAATGTTTCCATCTTTATCAAGATAAATTAATTTTCCACTACCCCATTCCCTTCTTACCCCTTTGTAATATCTCTCATCTTTTACTGTCCTTTTTAACTCTGGCTCAAGTAATATTGCTATCTTTGTCCCATCACTTGATATTGCTACTGAATTTATATCTGTTTTAAACTCTTTCTGCCATAATAGTTTTGGTTCTGATGTTGAGATTTCTATTTCTGCTGAATAAAGAATTAACCTTGAAAGTAAAAAATAAAACAATACTAATACAATACTTCTCTTAATCATGATCTCCTGTAGGATCATATTCAGGGAAAATTTCATCAGCTTTATCTTTTGGTATCACATATGCTTCTCCTCTCTGTGGAATAAGAACTCCCCAAAATAGCTTGGTCTGTGCCGTAAAAATATATGAAGTTTTCGCTGGAATATTCACTATGTCCCATCTAACCACTGGAACGGGCCTATAATTTCCCTCTTCATCCCAATCGGCAACTCTATAAAATTTGTAACCTTCTGTAGCTGAAACAAAATCACTATATTCGGGTAACTTTGCAATTACACTGTAATTTCTTCCTTCTTTCAATCCATCATTTCTTACACAAACTGTATAGGTTATCGTCTGACCAGGACTTGCACTTCTTGGTCCCCATATGTCTATCTTTAGTTCAGGTTTTGGTTCCTCTCCATAGTCAAGACGAATAAGAGATAATTCAAGAACCTTTGGAGAAACTGTTTCATCCAGCTTTCCCCTGAGCAATCCTTCTAATGGTGAAGAAAATAATCCCTGAAATTCAGTAATTAAATCTTTTATCTTTTCTCCATAAGCATATCCCATCCCTTCTCCTGTATCAGTGTTAAAAGAAATTATTGCAAAACCTTTATTATTATATGGATTATTCTCATCATCTATCCTTAAGTGCGTTAAAGTAATATCAAGTTTTCCTTCATAAAATCCTGTTATTTCTCCTTTTACACTCTTCTGTAAATAATAAATTCCACAGGATGCATACTCCTCAACTTCTTCTACATTATAGTTTCCTTCTAACTTTATCTTACCAGTAACAACATGATTCCCAATCTGAGTAACCGATAGAGTTGAAATGTAAGTAGAAAAATCTTCATTAAAAATTCCTTCCATTATTCCATAACTTTTTCCGGCTACTGCTCCTTTTAAATAAATTTTATTATCTTTTCTATAAAACATTCCATTCCATAAACAGGGATAACTTTCATCTCCAATCTGAATTGTAAATCTGGATAAGAAAAATCCTTTATCTTTAAATGCTCCTGTTTTTAACTCAAGCTTCTCAAAACCAGTAAACTCAAGACTTCCAATAATATCTCCACCACTGAAAGTATAATTATTCAGTGTTAATTTTTGAATTTCAACTGTTTCTCCAAAGTTGCTCTCTCTTGAAAAACTTTCTTCCAGTGTTGAAGATACAACAGGTCCTTCTCCCCATTTTTCAACAATAATTGTTCCATCTTCTCCATTTTTATACCCTCTTCCTCCTTTTGCCTCTATTACTCCATTAAATTCTCCACTTCCACAATATATCGCTATTCTTCCTCCCCCACCACCTCCTCCATCTCCATTATAATTTCCTCCATTTGCAGTTATTCTTCCATTACCTTCTACTCTTTCTGTAATTATATAAATACTACCTCCTGAACCTCCTCCTGCATAAAGCCCTCCTTTCCCTCCATCTGCTTTCACTTCTCCATTTATCACAAAATTTTTGCTCTTTATCTTTATCTTTCCTCCTCCATATCCACCCTTTCCCCAATACCAAGAGTTTCCACCACCACTTCCTAAATCTTCAGGATATAACACTGAACCATAGCTATTTCCTCCCTTACCACCATAACTCTGAACACTATCTCCACCCTTTCCTCCATATCCTCCTCCACCTGCTGCAGCTTTTGCACCTGAACCCCCTCCCGGACCATGCTCAGAAGAATATCCTTTTCCTGTAACATCTATCTTTCCATCCACAATTAAATCTTCTAATACCTCTAAATTAAATCCATCCTTACCCTGTGAATGTGTCAGTATTGAGTTATTCGGTATATAAAGATTTTTTACCCTCAAATGTGTATTTAAACTAAGTGTCGCTGTGCTAAGGTCTATCTTATCTACATTCAAATCTACTCCCTTATCTATTCTCAAAATTGCCTTATTTTTTATCTCTATCCTGTCAAAATCCCATATACCTTGAGGAATTGATGTCTCCCCTTCTCTTCCTCTATTATCCACAATCAACTTCTCTTCTCCTGTTGTTAAATTTTTCAAATATATAGTTCCTGCTCCACCGAGAAGAGCGCCATCTGCTCCTTCTCCTCCGCTTGCATCTATTTCTCCTTTAAAATTGTTCTCATAATAATATATTGCTATCCTTCCTCCTCCACCGGAATTACTTGCATAATAATTTCCAAAACGACTTGGAGCATTTCCTCCTTTTGCCACAATTACCCCCTCTCCCTTTAAAACACCTGCTTCTATCCAGATACTTCCTCCTGCTCCTCCTCCTGTATAATGCCAATCACAATACCAGCATACCTGCCCCTTCCCCCCATTATTTCCTGAAACATCTATTACTCCATCTATTATCATTTCCTCTGCTTTTAATTTTACCACTCCTCCACCTCTTCCTCCTTTTGCTACACTCCAGTAATTCTTACCTGCTTTTCCTAGTTCAATAGGCTCTTTTATCAAACCATATGCCTCCATATCTCTTCCTGCTCCACTACCACCTATTCCTCCGTGTGTTCCACCTGCCATTGCTCTTGCTCCATATCCTTCAGAAGTTGGCCCATATCCTTTCCCTTTTACATCAATTTTGCCATGCTTCTCTATCTCTATTTTTCTTGCTTCTACATCAATAAAATACTTCTTTTCATTCGGCGGATTCTCTCTGTGTGTTAAAACTCCATAATTTTTTATCTTCAACAAATTACATTTGATACTTCCATTTCCTTCAAAATATCCGTCTTTATCTATTATCAGATCCCCGGCGTTTACAGAGGAAAAGGTTATAAACTTTCCTTTTTCTATTCTTAATTCATTTTCTATCTCTAAATTTGAATTTTTATCAAATTCTGCTTTCCCTCCTGTTAAAATAAACTCTCTGGTAGATATTCTGCTATTCTTAAAATAAGCATAAGAACCTGATGAAATCTTTACTTCTTTAAAAGATAAATCTTCATCTTTTACCCCTGTTCTTGCTCCTATCTCAAAATCAAATTTATTTTTTACAATCAACCTTTCTTCTCCTGCAATATTCAGATATATCGTTCCTGCTCCTCCTGGCTTTCTCACCATCTTTGAACCACCATAAGCAGTGATATTCTCAAGAGGGAAATTCAGCTCCTGAGCATAAATTGCTATCCTTCCACCACCTCCTCCATAAGCAGGTGAAGCATACTGAGGCATTGAACCAAGAAATACTGCTCCACCTCCATCTGCTATTATTCTGCCTTTTCCAGAAATCTTATTTGCCTCTATCCAGATACTTCCTCCTGCTCCTCCCCCACCTGCCCAGCAATAATCATGTTGTTTATTATCTCCTCCACAGGATTTTATCTCTCCGTCTATCACTATCTCGTCTGCTACTAACTTTATCGCTCCTCCACCTCTTCCTCCTCCTGATCTCCAATTCCCTCCGCCTCCTGAACCCATCTCCTCTGGCCCCTTTATTTTTCCATAATATCCAGAATTATTTGCTCCTTCTCCGCCATACCCTCCGCCCTGTTCTCTATATCCACCTGCAGGTCCTTCGGCTCTCTCCTTATAACTCCCTCCAGCATAACCACTTTCTGAAGCATCAATCACTCCTGCTGTGCTGACATAAACTGTAGGAACCCTTAACTCTATTTCACCACCTCTTCCCCAATCGCTCCTGTAACAATCTACCTTCAAAATCCCATCTATTATTACCCTTTCCTCAAAATCTAAATCGCCCCAACAAATGTACTCTTTCTCAGCTGGTATTATTAATTCTTTCCTGTTAACTGTTATTCCAAAAATCCTGTTCCCTATTTCCTCTTTTAATTCCCATTTACTAAGTGCTTTACTATAAATATATAATTCATCTATTTCCCCTTCTATACTATATCCACCCTGTTCATAATTTCCCACTCCATATCTGAAATGTTCACTTAAATGAATTTCTTTTATCTTTGGAAAATTCTCTACATTTCTAGTACTCTCTCCTATCAGTTGTCCATCTATATACAACTTTGCTTTATCTCCTATTCTGGCTGTTATCGCTATCCAATGCCAGGAGTTTAATGTATAACCTCTGTTATCTTTTATATCCCCCGCTGTCCAGCATTCTCCTACTATCCCCCTGCTATCTCTCTCCCCTCTTATTGCTATTGCGTACTTTCTATCCTTATCACATAAGCTCACTATATATGATACCCTACATCTTCTATTCCCAAAATAATAATAAAGCCATTGTATATATTTTTTTAACCAAACTACTATTGTTATCTCATTTAACGAAATCTCTGAAGAAAAAACCCCTCGTGCATATCTGCTCGCATAAAATCTTATCGAACCTCCTTTTATCCCATTCTTACTCCATCCTGCTCCATATAAAACAATCTCAGGCCCTTTCCCTGTCTCATCATATGCTCTATCCCCTTCCTCTTCATCAAAATGATATATTGCTATTATATCTTCTGGCTTTATCTCCCCTTTTAATCTTACTATCAAACTAAGAAGAAAAAATAAAACAATCATTTAAAGTAAATATTCTTTCGTGTTTTTTATATTTTATTAAAAAAACTTTTCTCTGTTAATTTTAAATCAGGGGAGACCTCAAAACCTTCAAAATCTCTCTCATTAAGATAAAAAAGTTTTTTACATACCATAACTCCATTATCTGTGCAGAGATTTTTTGGAGGATAAAAGAGTTTTATTCCCCTTCTCTCACACTCTAACTCAAACATACTCCTTAAATATGAGTTTGCTATAACTCCGCCTGAAAGTGTAACCTTCTTTGTTCCAGACAACTCAACTGCTTTCAAAACATTTTCAAGAAGAATCCTTGTTATAGCATCCTGAAAAGATGCACATATATCATTCCTCTCATTTTCATCAATTTCTCTATCCTTTACAAGATATAAAACTGCTGTCTTTATTCCAGAAAAACTGAAATCAAGTTCTTTCTCATCTTTGAACTTTGGAATTGTAAAAGAGAATCTCTTTGGGTCTCCATTTTTTGCACACTTTTCAATCTCAGGTCCACCTGGATATGGTAAACCAAGAATTTTTGCAACCTTATCAAATGCCTCTCCAGGTGCATCATCCCTTGTTCTTCCCATCAAAAGGTAATCTCCATGATTTTTGAAATAAACAAGTTCACAGTGTCCACCTGATGCAACAAGTGAAATAAATGGTGGAGAAAGTTCAGGATGGGATATAAAGTTTGCATATATGTGTGCCTCAAGGTGATTCACTCCAACAACCTTTTTATTTAAAAGCATTCCAAGTGTTCTTGCAAATACAACACCGACATAAAGAGAACTTGGTAGTCCTGGCCCTTTTGTAACACCAATAAGGTCAATTTTACTCAATTCAACTCCACTCTCATTTATTGCTTCTTCAAGAACATGATTTATAACCTCAACATGTTTTCTTGATGCTACTTCAGGAATAACACCACCAAACTTCTTATGAATAGGAATCTGCGATTCAACAACATTTGAAAGAATACTGCCATCCTTCATTAAAGCAATTCCTGTCTCATCACAACTTGTTTCAATACCAAGAACAAGCACTCTATTCCTCCTTTAAGATATCCTTTAAGAAAACAAATTCCACTCCTTCCCTCAAAAACTCATCCTTCAATTTCTTTATAGCAAAAAATGTATTATCCTTTCCAACATGTCCTATACAGATACTGTATCCTTTCCTCTTTGCTTTCTCTTTTACCTTTCTTAACTGGGAAATTATATAATCAAGATCATCCTTATTGTCAATAAAAAACTGATTTAAAACTGATCTTACTCCAATCCTTTTTGCTATTTTATACCCTTTTGTGTTTGGAGTTGTTCTTGAATCAAAAAAGAAAAGTCCTCTTCTTCTTAAAACTCTTAAAAAAACTCTCATCTTATCTTCATCCTCAGTAAATTTTGACCCCATGTGATTGTTAACACCATCAGGATTTATTCTATCAATATTCTCATTTACAATTTCTTTTATTTCCTCATCACTCATATATGTAAATATTGATCCTTTTCCAGGATTATAGATTTTCTTTTTTGGCTCCATTCCCTGATGAAGAAGAACTGAATATCCCTTTTCTCTCAAATAGTTACTTAAAAATTCTGAATATCTTTCATAAGGAAGAATTGAAAATGTTAAAGGGATTTTAAGTTTTAAGAATCTTAAAAC